>NZ_MUFN01000018.1:0-124304 GCF_001996205.1 Salinivibrio sp. IB574
CTCGTTAGTATTGATAAGATATTTGCTCTTTTTGATTATCTTGAGAGCCTATCTCCGAATGAAGAAGTTGAGTTGGTCATAGGTGGTCATAGTCGAGGTGCAGCAATAGGTCTAGTTAGTTTTCTTGCTTCACTATGCCAAGCATCAAAAACTGAAATTAATGACAAAGTCAATATATATTGGGAAAAAATCAATAAAATACGTTTATTACCGGCAGATCCCGTTGCTGGAAAGGCACTAAACTATGAATGGCTCAATGAAAAAATAAAAGAATTTTTCACTAACTTCCTCGGATTAAAAAATGATAACTTTGGGGTTGAAACAATGGATAGTGATGAACCCATAACAAGCCTAATCCTAGAAATTGAAAAAAATCTTTTCAAAGGTAGAAAGGTTTTCGAAATATTTATATTTTCTGCTAGGTTTGACGCTAGGGATCAATTTCCTGCAGATGAAAATTGGAAAAGATTCATCGACAAAATCATATCAAATGATGGACCATTGGCAGATCGAACATTAATGATTTCAGCGGGATTCAGGCATTCATCAATGATAAATAAAAATGATGAAATTTCATATTTATATGAAAACTCCGGGGTTTCTCCAATAAGCCTTCTCATGGGAATTGTAAACTTAAAGTGTAATGAATGGATTACAGAAAAATCCGCTATAATTAGGGATGTAGAGTTAGAGTGGATGAAAAGGTTAAAGGAAGGTGATCCCCGTACATTAGTTTTAAAGGAGAAAACTTGCTTCAACTCTTATGGTATTGAATCAACCATTATGTCTGGAGATAGCCTATACGATATTTTGTCCAAGATGGAAAACAGTAGATTTCAAGATCCACCATTTTTAGCTATAGAAAAAAATGGGCGATACATGTTCCGATAAAAGTAGATATACAGTACTGATACTAACGAGGCTTTTCATTAAAGTATACCCAAACGCGACTCCCTCGGGAGTCGCCCATTCTTGCTATGTGACCACTTAAATGCGACACTCCTTTGTGCGACCATCTAAATGAGACGTTTCACGCACAAGGGGCTTTTATGTTTATCCGCGCTTATCTACGCGCCTCCACCGACGAGCAAAATGCCGCGCGCGCCAAAGACAGCCTGACCCAATTTGCCAACGACCATGGCCAACGCATCGCCGCCTTTTATACCGAAAACATCAGCGGTACCCAGCTGGAACGTCCCGAGCTCAACCGACTACAGTCTATCGCAAATGTGTCGAATTCTGGCTAAAAATAGCAAAGACTAAAAGCGCCATTGCTACCACTCAATTCGGGAAATCTCCTCCGCCTTCAGCGCTGAACGTATTACCTTCCTAAAAATGAAAAACCTTCCATAAGCAACACATCCCAAATTCTAATCATGTTCTGTTACCTCAAGTGCGTTCACTCCACAGAGCAAAAGTTCTCTATGCCGTTTTTATGGTTATCTAAGTAACCTCAATGCATGCTTTACTTGACAGGGAAATAAGTATGCAGTATGTCTCAAAAACGACTATAAATCATAACAGTATCAATATATCTCTTCTATCAGAGAAAACACGAGAGCTGATCGATATGATCGGCTTTTCAGACACCTATTTACTGGTTTCTAAATTGGGTGGGCAGGACGTTTACATTCCCAAATTTCCTGACCGCAGCAAACTGATAGAAATACTTCCCCGCGAGAGCGTAGAAGTTTTAAGCCAGATGTATGGCGGTACTTATCTCGCGCTGCCGACTTCACGCCAAATCGATATCCAAGAACGTAACAAGGAAATTGTGAAAGCACTTTTAAACGGCGACTCTCGCGCTAAAGTTGCACGCCGTTTTGGATTGAGTGTTCGTCAAGTGGCTAATGTCAGGAAAGAGTTTCCCTGTTAATGCGGCACAAGCATTCAGAGATGATAGCTATGGCCATCACCCAAAACATTGATAATGGAATGGCCTTTATAACACTGTCATGAAAGGAGAATACTATGACGATGACATACGCAACTCAAAAGTTGAAAGAGGCTTGTGAAGCTGACATCAACATATTAAATAAATTGACCGAAGTTAAAGACCGGGCTCCGAATTATGGTACTCCTGGCCCTCGAAACTTAGATCAACATGCCAAACATGCTCACATTACCAATAACACTGGTATTGCTTGGGTTTATACTAATGACGGTAACGACCAACATATCCTCGCGTTAGGAAGAAAAAGCGATGGTGCCGGGAGCGGTAATAGTGGCTATATTTGGGATAAAAATGGCAATCCCTAATACTTAACCTAGATATTTCAAACAGGTTTTATTCACTATTGACTCTTTTACGCGAAAAATGAATTTAGACGCTGTATAAGTATTACAGATCATCCTAAAATCGTTTATTTGCAGAACATAAATGCGACTCCTGAGGGAGTCGCATTTATGTCGCTGGCTACTTATTGTCTTACTTTTTCTACCAATGCAGATATCCCCAACCTATCGCATAAGACGTTATCTCAGAGATTTGGCATTACCGTCACCTATGGTTCCAGCACCGTATGCACTCCCACGCTTCCGCGTGGGAACGAGTTAAACTGTCCCCCTAACCCAGCTGCGAGAACTTGATGATCGCGTGAGATTGTTCAAGGGTTTGCGCGAGGTGTTGGATATGGACGGGGGTGATTTCGCAGCAGCCGCCAACTACAAGGGCACCGTCGGCGATCCATTGTTGTACGCGTTCGGTGTGCACTAGCGGTGAAAGATCTTCACGGGCTTCTAGCGCATCGGCTTTGCTGCCTTTGGCCATATCATCCACAGATTTAAAGGCATTCGCATAGCCACCCACGGTGTGATAGTTCCGTGCCATGTGTGGCATTGCAGTGGTCAATACGGCTGGATCACAGCAATTGAGCATCACCGCTGTGGGGGCGTAGTCAGCCACGGCACGCATTGCCTCGTTAAGCGACTCGCCAGAGCGTAAGTTGCCATCAGCCTCGAGACGAAATGCAACCCCATAAGGCTTACCTTGCTCGCGAGCGGCGGCACAGGCTGCGCGTGCTTCGAGTGTGTTGCTCATGGTTTCGATAAGAAAGACATCCACGTCTGGCTGCAGGCGCGCAATATGGGCAAACTCCGCTTTCATGTCTTCAAAGCTACGCTGGGGCTGACCGAGATAGCTGCCGACTAGAGGGGGTAAGCAACCGGCAATATCAACGTCCTCGCCGGTTTCGTCGATGGCTTGTTGCAATGCAAAAAAGGCCTGCCGATAGATGGTGTCAATGCTATCGAGCAACCCCGCCTTCGCCAAGCGTGTCGGGGTGGCCGGATAGGTATTGAGAGTATGCGTTTTGGCGCCTGCCCGGATAAAGTCTTTGTGTACGCCTTTAACAATATCCGGATGCTCTAACATTACCGCCACCGACCAAAGCCGTGAGCTCACTTGTGGCGCTCGCTGATAAATTTCTTGCCCTAGGCCACCATCGAGTAATGCAATCGACGTCATGGTAACTTCAGCCTCCTTCGGCTTTTTATCCTTGATTTAGGATGAGATTACCATCGGTGTCGCTATTTCACACCCATCGCGTTACGCAACTTCTTCGCTGCCTTCAATCGCCAGATGTTCAAGCTTATCAATCACCGTCATACTGGCATTTTCCATCCCTGTTAGCGCCGCGACCATCTGCTCGGGTTGCTGTGCATGAAACGCGGCCACCGCCGCTTTCGCGTGGGTGTGTACTTGCTCATGAGGGGCGGCGATGGCTTTGAAGTTTTGTAACTGGGCGAAGTACTGTCGTCCCTCGCCGCGGTCATACCACTGCCCTAAACGGCACTGGGTATGATCAGTCACGTCGTTGGCACTCATGCTATCTTCACCGAGCACCACACGATAAATCGCAAACTTAAAACTGATATGGTCGAGTTTCGCCAGTTCACAAAAAGCACGCAATGCCGATGCTTTAATGGTGGTTCGGCTGTGCTGCGCTTGCTCACTTTGCGTCGCCATCGCATCTGCCACCTGTTGGCCTTGCTCGCTATATTTGATCGCTTCACTGGCAAGCTGATCGGTTAGCGTACACGCATGTCCACTCCCGGCGCGAATCTTCTCCACCAGCTGAGTGATATCTTGCGTGGCGGTGGAAGTGCGTTCGGCGAGGTTGCGGACTTCATCAGCCACCACGGCGAAGCCCCGCCCTTGCTCGCCAGCTCGGGCTGCTTCAATCGCCGCATTCAGGGCCAACAGATTGGTTTGGTCAGCCACATCGCGAATCAAATTCACAATGCCACTCACTTCCTGTGCGTGCTGATCGAGAGCACGAATTGCTTCCGACGATTGCTGACATTGCGCGGATAATGACTGCACATGGCGAGCGAGATCATTGACTTGTTCGGCACATGACGCCGCCTGATGGCTCACCTCCGTCACACGCTCTTTTTCACCATTAATGGTTTCTGCTAGGGTCGCCAGCGAAGATTGGGTCGCGGTAATTGAATCACCAAAATGGCACAGGTTAGCGTCGATCGCTTTACCGGTTTGCCGTTTTCTCTGTACCACGGCCAGCTCCGATTCTAACGCCGCTTTTTCGCTGTGTAGCGCGTCTATCTGGGCATTGACTTGCTCCAGTTTTAGTTGTAATTCAGTACGTTTTTGTTGCTCTTGTTCGAGTTGACGACGAGATGTAAACACGCGAAGTCCTCCTAGTCGGTAATACCTGCATTGTACGCTTTATGCATATGTATGCGCTTGTAATCGATTAAACTGTGATCCTCTCAACGCCAATGAATTGATTTACACTGTAAACCCATAAAAAATCCCTTCATACTGGCGCTTCTATAGCGAATGAGCGAGACACTATGACCTTTTGGTTGCTTTTTAAACGTTGGATTATCAGCCACTTCGCCCATTTAAACGGGCGTATTCTCGGATTGGTCGTACTCGCCTACGGCGTTATTGGCTGGCTGCTTTTACAATCGGCGGGTGAAACTGAGATGACTCAGTCACTCAGTCGCTACATCTATTATTTAGTGGTCACCGCCTCTACCGTGGGCTATGGCGATTACTCGCCCGCGACCGAGGCAGGACAGTGGATTACCGCCTTTTGGATCATTCCCGGTGGGCTCGGTCTGTTTGCGGTGGTGATTGGGCATGTGACCAGTGCCTTAGTGGATTATTGGCGACGTGGATTACAAGGAAAACGGAGTCTTACTGTGAAAAATCATATTTTAGTTTTGGGGTGGAACGGCCAGCGTACCATTCAGTTAATCCGTTTGTTGCAAAGCGGTATTCATGGCGAGCGCCCGATCGTGCTTTGTGTGCGTCCTGAAATGGAAAATCCGCTGCCTGGCGAGGTAGAGTTTGTGCGCGTGACCAGCTTTACCGATGCAGAGGGCATAGCGCGCGCCGGCATCGACAGCGCCTCTAGCATTATTATCGATAACCCAGAAGACGATATTACGCTTTCTGCGGCTCTGTTCTGCGCCCACAAAAACCCTTCCGCTCATTTACTCGCGTATTTTCAAGATGATGCACTCAGCCAAATATTGAAGCAGCACTATCCGCACGCTGAATGTGTGCCGTCTGTGTCGGTGGAAATGCTGGCAAAAGCAGCCGTTGATCCCGGTTCAAGTCAATTACATCACGAGCTATTGAGCACGGCTCAAGGGATGACCCAATACTGTGCCCGCTACCCCACCGATGCAAGAGCAACGGATGTCGGCACCTTGTTTAATCAATTAAAGCATGAGCACGATGCAACCTTAATTGGTCTCGACAAAGGCGATGGGATCACTCTGAACCCTCGCCTACACACCGAAGTGGCACCGGGCGATCGCGTCTTTTATATCGCCGCCGAGCGTTTACCACATTGGTCTGCCGCCTAACGGGCGCGTCCAACGCATCTTTGTGTTTTCTTTTCGATACCGCTGCCCCACTTAGGTTGCAGCGGATCGTTTCCCTCTTATCCTTCAGTCATGGTGCTTTCTGATCTCATCCCTCACAGCGCGAGCTCGTCTCAGGGCAACTCCGCGACAGCATGCTCTGCTGGCGACAGACACAAATTATCAGGGTAAGCGTAAAAATGATGCACCGGCCCAGCCCCTCTTCCGACCGTTAGCTGCTGACTATGCGCTAAGGCCTCCGTCAAATACTGCTTAGCCGCTCGCCCGGCCTCGATAGGCGTCATCCCTTGAGCATAAAACGAGGCGATCGCAGCAGACAGTGAACAACCGGTGCCATGAGTGTTGGTGGTTTCAACGCGGCGTGCGCGCAAAGTTTGACAGGTGTCTCGGCTAATCCACATATCGACACTCTCGGGCGTCTGGTATAGATGGCCCCCTTTGAGCATCACGTAAGGACAGCCTAGATGGCGAAGTGCCGGCACCAGCTCATGCATTTGCTCGACAGAGGTAGGAACAGGCTGGCCAGTTAAACGGGCGGCCTCCGGCAAGTTGGGAGTGAGCACGGTTGCGCGTGGGATAAGATCGTCAATCAACGCCGTCATGGCCTGCTCGTCGAGCAAAGGATCGCCGCTGGTCGCGACCATTACGGGATCTAAAATCACCGGCAAGTGTGGCGACCGTGCCAGCACAGCAGCGACTTCACGAATAATCGCTTGATTGGCCAGCATGCCGATTTTCACCGCACGCACCGGCATGTCGTATAACACCGCATCTAATTGGGCGCGCACAAAATCAGGTTCAACCGCCGAGACGGCCTCGACACCGCAAGTATTTTGCGCGGTTAACGCGGTGATCACCGAGCAAGCATAGCCGCCGGTCGCTGAAATCGCTTTAATGTCGGCTTGAATGCCCGCACCACCACCGCTGTCTGAGCCGGCAATGGTAAGAATAACAGGTGGAGATAGGTTCATATTGGCCCCTTAATCATCAGGGGCGGAAGGAGACAAAATGAGGCAGTATGCGTCACTTTGTGCGCTGATCGTGTCAGTTCCCTCCGCCAGTGCTAACTGGATCAGGTTCTACGGGTCCTGCTTTCGCAGTCTCAGCAATTACTTGCTCCCCGACTAACTGTGTTCAGGATATGCATCCTACGGATAAAGCGCAAGCCTTACGCATACCGTGCCGTCACGCATTTCTCGTTGATTTTCACCCAGTATTGACCTCAACCCAGCACTCTGCTCCCTATTTTGCTGCTGAGGTTAAAGGAACCTTATCGCTACCGAGTTTTCACCAGCATTTTGGTCCCACGTCAGGCTTGGTGACCAACACCGAGTTTAATCAGCGCCTCGATACCATTATCAGCCATCTCTAACGCATGACTCATCTCTAATCCGATGATGACCACGGCTATCCAGACACGGGCGCACTGATAGCCGTCGCTGGGCACTCACATCCGGTTTGCAGAAGCTGTTCAAACTGTTCTGTTCCCAGCGGTTTGGCATATAAGAAGCCTTGCGCTTGATCGCAGCCAATACGCTGCAAAATCTGTTGCTGGCCAACTTCTTCCACGCCTTCGGCCACCACACCGTGGCCAAACCCATGCGCTAGGTCGATCACGCTACCAACAAGATGTTTGTCACCGGCGTTGGATGCAAGATCTTGAATAAAGCTACGATCAAGCTTCACCCAATCCACAGGAAGCTGTTTCAAATAGCTCAATGAACTGTAGCCTGTGCCAAAATCATCAAGCGCAATGTGCATCCCCGCATCACGGAGCTGTTGTAACTCTTTAAGCGCCACCGACATATGTCGAATTAACGCCGATTCAGTAACCTCAAGCTGAATGATTTGGGTGGGTATTTCCAGCGCTTGGCAGCGGGCAAGAATGCTGTCGGCAAAACCGTGGCGAAGTTGCTGGGAAGAGACATTGATGGCTAAGTGAAACGCCTCAGGCAAGGTGTATTGCTCTCGCCAACGGACCAGCGCGCGCAACGCCATAGAAAAAACGGCATCGCCGAGTTGGATCATATCAGCACTTCGCTCGGCAATGGGAATAAACTCGGCCGGGCTGATCGCTCCCAGTTGCGGATGATGCCAACGCAATAACGCCTCAGCGCCTACCATGGTACCGGTATTGAGATCCCATTTGGGCTGAAAGACCAAAGACAACCCTCCTTGTTCAAGGGCCGGGCTAAGTCCATTGCGGATCATATGCTCACGTTGCGATTGCGCATCCAACTCTTGGCGATAATGACCCACTTCAGTGTCATCGGTCGGGATAGCTAGAATCGCTTGGCGAAAGAGTTGCTCCACATCATGATGCTCACCTTCCGCTTGGGCTATTCCCACATGGCAGTGCATCGACATCAAACGGCCATCAAGGGTGTGATGACCACTCAATAATCGACAAATCCGCTTAGCAAGTGCGTCAATGGCGGTGATATCTCCTTCCACTAACATCACCAAACGTGTGTTGTCCCACACACCAATACGCTGCCCTCTTGCGACCGAGCTACTGGCTAAGAGCCCCGCTAGGTGCTTATACAGCGCTTCTGTCATTAAGTGGCCTTGATGCTGTGTGACCGCCTCCATCCCATCCAACGCGATCATAAACACGGTCACCATCCCCTTTGCGAGTTGACGTTCAGCCGCATCCACCAGCGCACGTCGATTGGGTAGATTGGTTAGGGGATCGGTTAAAGACAGGGTACGTAATGCCGCGGTTTGCTTATTCACTAACATCTGCAAACGCGCCGCTTGATCTCGCTCTTTCAGGGTTTTGAATTGAAAATGGAGAATATTATGGATGCGCTGGAGCACTTCATGATGATCAAACGGCTTGGTGAGATAATCAATGGCCCCACGGCATAAGGCTTGATTGCGCAGATTGTTGTCACTATCGGCAGTAAGCACCATCACGGGGGGACAGTGCTCGCCGAGCGTATTGTTCAGCAAATCGAGAACATCTAGCCCCGAGCGTTGTGGCATCCGCATATCAAGCAACACTAAATCGGGGATCGGTGAGAGGTAATCGGCCACAAGGCGTGGATCGTTAAGGCCTGTGATGTGTTGATAGCCAGATTGCAGCAACATGGCAGTCAACAAGTCGACATTTTCCGGTCGATCATCAATGATCAGGATCTGCGCTTGGGATTTTTCTCGTGTCATGCCCTGTCCTCCAAAAGTGTTTGCATCGCTCGGCCCAACGCCGCACCCGATACCGGTGACGCCAACGTCACAATGCTATCGCTGTGCGATTGCATAGATTCGGTGTCCGGCACGTTAACCACGATCATGGGCCGTTCACCGAGTCGCGACTGAACCTGATCTGCCGTGTCATCAAGCACCGCATGACTGACCATGAATAGCGAGGGCGGTGTGGTATGCGCCATCGCGGCTGCTAACGATAAATCATGGACACAGGTCAAGGTCAGTAACGGCCAATCTTCGAACCAATCGGCCATTAAGCGTTGCTGTGCAACGTCTGGTTCAATAAAAAGCACTCGATGCGGCTGGGTAAGGGTGAATGGTGTGGATGAAGACGCTATCTCGGTCAACGACTGGCCACGATAGGGAAAGGTGACGGCAAAACAACTCCCTTTTCCGACTTCGCTGCTCACGGTGATCTCACCTTGCATTTGCGCGATCAATTGCTGTGTGACCGCAAGCCCCACGCCTGCCCCTTCAATATGGGTTTGCTCGGCCGCTAAGCGATTAAAAGGCTCAAATAACGCGCTCAGCTTATCCTGTTCAATGCCAATGCCTGTGTCCGTCACCGCGATCGTTATCGTTTCGGCTTGCTGACGGGTCGATACCGTGACACGTCCACCCGCATGGTTATATTTAATTGCATTGCTAATGAGGTTGATCAGCACTTGCTTAAAACGGGTCGCATCGACGTAAATATCACCGTTGAGTGTGTCCGGTAGAGTATGGCGCAAACTCACCGTCTGGCGATGGGCAAGAGGCAACAGCGAATCGATAGCCTCGCAAATCATCGGACGCAAAGGTGCCCAGCTCGGGTTGAGGGAAATTTTTCCCGCCTCGATTTTGGCAAGATCCAGCACATCATTAATCAGGGCGAGTAAATGACGGCCACTTTGGTGTATTTGTGCCACGTATTGTTGCTGAGTGGCCTCTAACGCCGGCGAGGTCGCATTCATTAATAATTGTGCATAGCCAAGCACACAGTTAAGCGGTGTGCGTAATTCATGACTCATTGCAGAAAGAAAGTCACTTTTCGCTTGGTTCGCTCGCTCCGCGTCTTTCATGGCATTAAGAAGTGGGGTGGCATCGTACGCGACGGTAACAATGGCATATGGCTCACCTTCGAGGTGATGGATGAGGGTTTTCGCCAGTTTAAAGGTGCGGCCATCGTTCAGAGTGACATCGGTATGCACCGGCTCGCCATTCATGGTCAGTTGATGATCCAGCGCGTTGAGTGTCTCTCGTCCTCCTTTGGGTAATAACTGGGCAAAGGCATCAGCTAACGCCTCCACATTATCGACCCCAACGGCCTGCACACATGCATGATTGGCCATGGTATATCGCCCGCCTAGCTCGCGGACAAACACTGGATTGGCAATCGCATTGATGATGGTTTTTAGCTGGTTGCGCTCGTGTTTTACGCTCGCTTGCGCCTGCGTGAGCGCGCTAAGATCGGACATGATGCCGATAAACTCACGCCGACTGTCTATCTGTACTTCACTGACCGCGAGGTGTACAGGGACGAGGTGCCCATCGACATGACGGGCCTTAACTCGCCGCCCAGTTCCAATCACTTTTGCTTCGCCACCGGTAAGGTATTGCATCAAATAATGCTGATGTTTCCCTTCATGCTCTGGCGGCATCAAGCATTCCACATTGTTGCCCACCAGTTGCCGATGGTCATAGCCCAGCAATGTGTGGGTGTAGGGATTGGCATCGATAATCACACCTGATTCATCAATCACCAAAATGGCAGCGGCTGCACTCGCCACGAGTGCTTGATAGTGGGCATCCGTGCCTGTCACTGCGCACTGTTTGTCGGTACAGCTTTTCTTAATGGTTTGATTATCCATAACAAATCCTGATCATCGGCCAAAAAAAACGCCCCATGACGGGGCGTTTATCGAATGTTTGGTCACGACTGTCGATAGTTTTTCACCAAGGCATCGACCTTATTCAAGAACTGCGTTTTAAGGTTTTCGTGCTCATAATCCAGGTGATATGTATTGTGAAACCCCACCCGTAACTGTACGCCATTTCCGGCTAAATAAATGGTGTAGCCGTCATAATCTGAGAAGGCTTCAATGCCATCTAGGCGATGTCCTTGTTCGGTTTTTTCTCCAAACTGAGTCACTATCTCGTAGGCGCGAAGTAGATATGCAGGATCTAGTTCGTTTTTCACGCTTCCCTCCTGACCGTTTATCGGAATGGCGCATCACCTCCCCGGCGCAAGGTGTGAGACGGCAAAGGCGACGCGATGACCGGATGCGATGGAACAGTGGTTGCTGGTCCCTGTTCGCGTGAATGCATCGGCTTTTCTATGATATTGGGCAGCGTCGCGAGTGTATCAAGGGTCAGATCGGGACGCGCTTTCTCTATCTCTGTTCCGTAATTATAGCCGTAAGTCACGCAAACAACAGGGGATCCGACCGACCGTGCGGCATGAACGTCATTCACTGCATCCCCAACAACCAATAGCTCCGTGGGCGCAACGCGTAAAATCGCCGCGGCTTCATAGATGGCATCGGGGCCAGATTGCAAGGCAGCAATCGCATCAGCGCCTACAATCCGCGTGAAAAAGTGACTCACGCCGAGTGCTTTTAACAAACTATTGGCGTGAACGGTTTGCATGTGCGTGGTACAGATCATGGGCAGCTGTCTGCGTGCCAGTCCTTTCAAGCACTCAAGGACGCCCGGATAGAGTCGTGTTTTTGGCGGTTTTTTGCCTAGATAAGAGGACAGGAAAAGTGTGCGCGCCTGATTCAAGACCGCATCTGACACGCGACCATTGATCTGGCGTGTTAACACCCGGTGGATCAACAAATCTGCGCCATCACCGATCCAGTCTTTGATCGTATTCGGATCTTCAGGTGGTAGATCGAGCCCTTTTAACATGCCCGATATCGCGTCAACAAGGTCGTCAAATGGGTCCGCCAAGGTCCCATCTAGATCGAAACATACCGCAGAGACATTCTCCAACTTTTTCATGGAACTCCCCCACAATCAATGTGTTATTACTCGGCAGGAACAGAGGTGTTGTCGAGAGTGTGTCATCCATCGACTCACTAGAAGTTAGCAGAGAAGGTCGTGATCCCCTATCGAAAGATCAGGCATAATGTATCGAATCTGAGCGAGAAGAATGAATAATCAACCACCCTTTTCAAAAGTTCGTTTCCTAATCAAGCCACTAACCAATGAGTGATTCACATCACATTTTTGCGTTGTTGCGTCCAGTGATACCGACCTGATGACTGTATAAAAAATACGTCATATTTTTGACGACGCCGATCACCGTCAGCACCCAGTGTTCACGGAAATGACACAAAATCCCATCAAAACTGTCATCGAGGCACCTTACCCTTATCGCCTCATTGCTGGAACACGCCGAATGTGTCGTGGGATTATTGCCATGGCCCATGCGCTTGATTTGCGTGTCGTCGCAGAAGGGGTCGAAACACGGCAACAACTTGCTTGGCTACGTGATCATCAATGCGATTACTTGCAAGGCTATGTGTTATCACGCCCGCTTGAGAGTCACGCCATCGACAAACAAGTGATGCCAGCATCATACCAGCGTATGATGCTTGTGCATGGTTGATGCTGCAGCAAGCGGAGCGGGTTGGGCGTCTAAAGAGACATTGTTGATACCAAGCTGGGTAGAGGCGTGATGTAACCCATACCACTCTTCGCGAAGCACACCGAAACGTAACGCATCATAGTACTCACCTTGAAAGAAGCGCACCGAACGCAACCGGCCTTCTTCTTTCATGCCTAACGCCTTCGCGCAGCGCATCATGCCCGGATTCCCTGACCAAGTAGTCAATCCAATTCGGTTGAGTGTTTGGCAGCGAAATAACTCATCCACCCACAAGGTCAACGCGCGGCGGCCGATTCCCCTCCCCCAATCGGCGGGGTCAAAAATAGTGATCCCCACTTCAAGCCAGCGTGTGCGTTTGTCTTCCCAGTAGAAGGTCACATAACCAACAGGACGTTCATCCACACAAATGACTTTGGCACTGTCTCCAACAATGAAACGTCGGAACAGGCCAAACCGAAAGGACCAAAATGAGACAGGTTCGAGGGGAATATAAGGCGCGTCAAACTGCTTCCACGCGCGAGAGTGGTAAATCTGACGCCAGAAATAGGCCGCTTCACGACGAAAGGCGGGTCGAATCGTTACCCGCGGCGTCTCCATTTCCTTCACTTCCATGTTCGTAACGATTTCTCCTTGGGTTCACTACCAAATAATCGGTGATGAGGCCGATGACTTCACGCGGCCTTGCGCAGGCGTCACCCATAAAGGCATCCAATCTAACTCAATTAACCACCACATCGCTCACCTCCTATCAACACCCTAGGTTGATACTACGCTCATTTATCAAGTGTAGACGGTTGTCAGCGTGTTGGATGGGTAGATCGTTGCGATAATCCAACGCCGATAAGCACCAAACTGCCACCAATGAGGTGATAGTGCGTTAATACTTCATCAAGCCATATCATGGCAATGCCTGCGGTGAGCACGGGTAATAAATTCATGTACATCGCAGTACGGCTAGCACCATTGAGCGCGATCGCATTTAGCCACAATGCAGGCGCTAATACCGACGCGCCGACGGCCGCAAAGCCCACCAAGGGATACGCGTCGGGCACAATATCAGCACTGGGCGCGGCGTAAAGCACAGGCAATAACATCAATACCGCAAACAATGCTTGTACATACACAGAAACCCAATTAGACACCGACATCGGCCAGCGTTTGAGTAATACACAATACAAGGCATAAGCAGATGCGCAAATCAACATGAGTCCATCACCGACAGTGACACCGCTTTCAAGCAGCGTCATAGGCTGACCTTGAGTGAGCATATACCCAAGCCCAGAGAAGGACAATATCGCGCCAGCGATGGCGATACGTGTTAGCGGTTGGTGCAGAAACCACACGCTAAATAGCAAACTGAGCATTGGGACCAACGACATAATTAATGCCATATTAGTGGCGGTAGTCGTTTGTGCAGCAAAATAGGCGACCGATTGGTTGATCACCATACCCAGAGACGCCAACACCGCAAGACGAGGGGCTAATTTAAACACCGCACGCCGCTGTCGCCATAAAGTCGGCAGACAAAAGGGAGTAAGCACTAAAATCGCAAAGAACCATCGATAGAAAGCCATGGCTCCAGGAGCAATCACAACCACCGCCATCTTGTTGACGATGGTATTCATCGCCCAAATGGACACTGCCGCAAAGGGCAAGAAAACAGGCATAGATCTCCCAAACAGCAAAAATCAATTAAGCAAAAGCAGGCAGTTTACACTGTAAACTCACCAATGAAACGCCTAATTTGCTGGACGTTGACGGCGAGAGGGGGGATTCAGGCAAAGAAAAAGCGGGCAAAGAGCCCGCTGGCGAGAGAAGTGCCAAAGGATGTCGACGAGGACATCAAATAGGACAAAGGTATCTATCGAGATGGAGTATATCGTCCCTACTTTAGCAATTGTCAGCGCTTGGTTAACTTACTGCCAATCCTTATTGACATGAAAAACGGTAAGGTCAACGCCCTGAGGCGATCTCATCAAGTACACTTAATACTTGCCCATCTAAATGGCCTTCATACACGCGCTGACAGACTTTACGACGCACGGCTAAGCCAGAGATCAGTCGCTCGATGGAAAGATGACGCTCTTGCTGCTGTTGGTTATAAAACTCGATGGTACGGCTTAGCGTCTCGTACGGCACCACATTCTCACCCACCATCAGCCAATCCAGCTTCTCTAAATAGCCTTGGCATTCTTCCGTGATCACAGACGCTGGATGCCCCGTCATTGCTGATAACGCCGTGATACTGCGTTGTAGGGCTTCTTCCGAGGTATATTTCGACAACACGATCGTGAGCTCATCCGCGTTCACCTCAACCAAGTGCTTGCGTAACTTCACGCGCCGCCCTAATCGACCGCTGGACTTTTCTTTGCGCTGAATGGGTTCAAACTCCCCATCAATAATCCCGGAAAGCTGATCAAGGTCTTGTTTGGGTAAAATCTCATTGCGCAGTGGGTTCGGCATGGTTGGTGCTAGCGATCGTTTACCTTCGTTATACATCTTGGCCCGTGAGTAGCGGATCACTTCATCCACATTGCACTTAATATCCATCCGATAGTCAGGATACTTTTTATCATCCTCGCGAGTGAGGGTCAGGTGATACCCCCACAGATTGACTGCAAACACATCATCCGTCACCTTTCCATCAGCCAGTTTTTTAAGCTCTCGAATGAGATCGCTCGAAAAACGGCGCCATTCGATGTTTCTCGCCATTTTCTGGTTTAGTTCGCTCAACAACAAGGAATCTTCTAAACGACGCGACAGACGGCTTCTGAAGAGCGAATACAGCTGGAAGACCAAGGTATGCTGACGCAAGATCTCGGGGGGGAACAAGAAGAAATAGTCTCTTGTCATCAACTCTTCGAAGAACGACGGTTCCCACACCAAAATATACAAGTTCGGTTTGATTTTTACTTCACCATCCTCCCCTTCTTTTGGGGCTTCTTCTGACGCTGTGATGGTGCGAGCCAAGAACCGGAATCGGTCACTTTTAAACCCTTCCGGCATGTTTTCGCTCAACCAACGTCCCGTCAGCTCGTGCAACTGAAAGTCGGTGAATTCAATCCGATCGATACTTTCACGGATAGCATCTCGCGCTGGGCCACTGTCTTTCTTACCGCGCAGCTGCAGGATGTCCGTAATATAAATTGGCGTTTTATTGCCGATGGTCTGGGTCTGCAGTTCATAGCTGGGCAAATGATGATCATGGTATTGCACTGTCAGTGTAAACAGCGCAAACAAGGTCATCAGATCGTCCACCGTCATGATAGACTTCGCTGAGCGTGTCTCGATGATCGCTTTGGTGCCACTGATCGCCACCATCGACTTTTGGTAACTTTTTTTCGTTCGCGGCGGTGCCAATGCTTGGTCAATGATCCCAGCCCAACTGGTCGGCGATACCAAGATCTGATCTTTCTCATCCGGCATGGTAGGAGGCGTGCCTAGCCCATGCTCACTGAGCAGTTGGCGATTTACCTGGTTTTGTGCCAATGCTTTCGAGCGTTTTTGTTTGACCACATCACGGCTTTTCTCTGTCATTAACCCCGCACTACCAAGGGTAGAGATTAAACGGCTAGGATTAACGAAGCGGTGAAGCATGGTTTTGCCTGCTAAGCCTTCCTCGAACCGCACCGGTTGTTGGACGAATAACCCTAGGCTGACAGCTGCTCGCAGTCGTTGCTGAATCGCGGCACGGGTGAGTTGGCCTTCAGTGGCATCGACTAATTCTGTGGTTGACACATAGCCATCTTGGGAGGAAAAGCCACGGACTGAAATCAGATTCAGTAACTCAAGAATACTTTTGGTTACCCCTTTAAAATGTTCATATTGAGCAAGCCAGTCCACAACTTGAGCATGCACTTCAAAAAGATGCCCATCTTTGTGCGATCGTGGGGCTTTAATCAGTATTTTTTCTGGTTTGGTGCTGCTCATGTGCAGTTTGTTCCTTTCCCGATAGCTTGCTCATTGGAGAGCGAGAATAGTCAAATAAGCAAAGACCGTAAATTGACCATACTTCCAGGTAAATCCTAATAAAAAAAAACCATAAAAGAAAGATCTTTTTTATTGGCGCTTTTAACTGATCTTTATGATTTAACTGATCTAATTTGATGATCTGATCTATTGATCCATGCGGCGAATATTCTTTAAGTATTTGTTTATTAAAATGTTATTTTTTGACACCCCCGAAAGCATGATCAACACAAGGTCGGAGGCATGATCAACATACGTCACCAACGATGATCATGTAATGCCCGTATCAATGATCATCAATGGCGCGAAGCGATGATCATCAATCAATTGAAACGATGATCATGGCTCACACACACTTTATCCACAGGCAAGTATTACCTTGTGTGGTTATCCTAGCCAAAATACGCCGGATAGCCGCTGTTTATGGTATGGAACTATGATCAAGCTAGCGTCATTTTCAGCTTTTCCGGTCAATATTGGTGAGATTGTCACCAGGCGAGGAGGGAAAAGGAGCGCTTGGGCTGAAAATTGAAATGACATTCACAGTAGATTAGCGAAGCCGAGATATGTGTCCGACTTACGGAACAATGATCATGATGGCGATCGTGCTGTTGGATCGTATGCGTAGCGATAACTGCGAGCCTACTGTAGCCGCGGAATGGTGATACGATCCTTTGCGATCCCTTGCTACATCGGACATTCACCGTATTTTAGCCAACTGGTCTCATCGTTCCGGCCTGAATAGGGAAGAGTCCGCTTGTCGCGGTTCACTTGATCATTTTTCCGTATTCACTGGTGTAAGTGAGCGTCCATTTGCTGACAAATTCAACGGATATATTACTTGATCATCGTTCCTCAACAGGGATACCGATAGCGTAAGCATGATCAAGGTTACTACGCTTTACATCGCATCTACCTTGATCATGTTTTCGGGAAAAATGATCAAAAGCCATGTTAAAGGTTACTAATAGCATCAAGCGAGGTAGAAAGGTGACTCGTGGAGTATCGTCAGACAGACAATTAAGATTGAAATGACACCATCCGTAATTTGTCCATCATGAAATAGGCTTCCGTGAAGTGTTTCCGTTTACATTGTAAATAAGTGACACTGTGACATTTTAAATGTTTGGCGTTTGTCCTACATCAACCGCAAGATTATGGCGGCAAAACTGCCCTTATATTCGCTGGAATAACAATTGTGAGCAGGATCTTTATTTGATTGCTATCTGTTCAGCTTTTTATTGTATTTACTTCTTAGTGCTGTACAATCGCCAATTATTCCTCATGATGGCGAAAAGAAGATGGATAGGGAAAAGACGATTGAAAACCTTCGCAATATCGCTGCGCAGACGAAACAAGTTCAGTCTGATCGCGTCGAAATTGTGATGGAAGAGCGACATGATCAGTTGTTTCCACCAATGTCAAAAGCGTTGATGGAAACCCGATCTGGCTTAACCCGTCGTAAGCTAGATGAAGCAATTTCTCGTATGGAGCAGCAAGGGCATCAGTTCACCAAGAACAATGCAAACCACTACTCGATTACCTTAGATGAAGCTCATAAAATCATGGATGCGGCCAATGTCCCCTCTTTTCATGAGCGTAAAGGAAAAGCCCATAAGCCTTGGGTGATTAACATCCAGAACCAGAAAGGCGGAACGGGTAAATCAATGAGTGCGGTGCATCTCGCGGCCTGTATGGCATTAAACCTGGAGAAGCGCTATCGCATTTGTTTAATTGACCTTGACCCTCAAGGATCGTTGCGTCTATTCCTCAATCCACAAATCAGCCTGACGGAACAGGAAGGGATTTATTCGGCGGTCGACGTCATGCTGGATAATACCCCCCAAGCGGCAGATAAAGACTTTATGATGCGTAATGTCTTGCTGCCGACGCAATATCCAAACTTAAAAACCATGGCTGCGTTTCCTGAGGATGCCATGTTCAACGCAGAAGCTTGGCAAGCATTGGCAAGTAGTCAGTCGCTCGATGTCGTCGAATTGCTCAAAGAGAAGGTTATTGACCCTATCAGTGATGAGTTCGATGTGATCATGATTGATACGGGTCCGCACATCGACCCCCTCGTTTGGAATGCGATGTATGCGTCAAATGCGTTGGTGATCCCGTGTGCCGCCAAGCGCTTAGATTGGGCGTCAACGGTGAACTTTTTCCAGCACTTACCTCAAGTGTATGAAATGTTCCCTGAAGATTGGCATGGTCTCGAGTTTGTGCGCTTAATGCCAACCATGTTTGAAGATGACAATAAAAAGCAAATTTCAGTGTTGACTGAAATGAACTACCTTTTGGGTGACCAAGTGATGATGGCGACGATTCCTCGAAGCCGCGCGTTTGAGACCTGTGCAGATACGTATAGCACTGTCTTTGACTTGACCTCGCAAGACTTTGAGGGAGGTAAGAAGACGCTATCAACTGCGCAAGAAGCGGTGCACCGTGTTGGGCTTGAGCTTGAGCGTGTGCTACATAGTCACTGGGCATTGCTCAATCAGGAGTGATAAAGAAGAATGGCGATTAAAACTTCCGATTTGAATGCACGTTTGTTTGCCAAAGCCGACAAGCGTCGCGCCACCACCACGCAAGAAGCGCAAAAAGCGGCTAGCGAAAAAGCGGCGGTGATTGAGCTGGCCGTGGCCGGCGAACATACTGTTGAATTTGAGCTAATTAAAGTACCGGCGGCAGATATCGCCGAGAAAACCACGGTATTTGATAAAAACGCCCGAGAGCAGTCGTTTCTTAATGAGCTCGCGCTATCAGATATTCTCACCACGCTCAAAGACCGCGGTCAGCAATATCCCGCGGTGGGACGTTGGTTAGATGATGGACGCATTGAGGTATTGGACGGTAGCCGCCGTCGCATGTCGTGCTTGATTGCAGAGCAAGACTTCCTCGTTTATGTCGCGAAAGATATCAGTACGCGTCATGCAAAATTTCTCTCCGATGTCGCTAATGCGCATAAACCTTTGTCGTTGTATGAGCGAGGCAAAGAGATGCAAGCCATGTTGGATAGTGGCGAAGTGGCTGATCAAAAGGCGTTGGCAACCGTCTGCCAGTGCAGTGAAGCACTGGTCAGTGGTGCGTTGAAAGCTGCTGCCCTACCCTTGCCACTACTGCAAGCCTATCCGAGTGTCGCCGAACTTGGCCGACCAACCATAGTGAAGTTGCATCGTTTGTTCTTTGGCTTAGACGACAGTCAACAGCAGGCACTATTGGATAAACTGGGAAATACTCCGTTGTGGCAACAAGTGGATGCGCAGGGCGTGACGCGTATTACCCGAGAAGTGACCTTGCACATCGAGCAATTTAAGGATGAGTTAGTTGCGCCAAAAGCGAAGCAAAAAGAGCAATCAACGACCTTAGTGGAAGGCCGTGCGGCGTATCGACGCAAAGGCAGTAGTTTAAGCATCAACCTTAAAAAGATCGATGATCAGCAAGCTGAGCGTATTCTCGCATTAATTAAAGAGCAGCTTGATAACGTGTAAGCCTCGACCTCGCGATTGAATATCGGCACGCATTGCGTGCCGTTTTTTTTGCTTTCAGTTATGATCAGCCTATTGTTTGCTACTCGATTAGGCGCTTCATGTCTGCCACGTCTCTTTTGTCCCAGTTTCTCTCTCAACTCATTGAAACAGCCCAAGCCCGCTCGCATCGTCAACTGGTGGTCTCTGAGCGGTCGGTGACTGACATCCTCGTAGCGTTAGGAGAAGCGCCAGTGCGTCGCGTAGCAAGCCAAGATGCGCCGGATGTCATCAGCTGGCGGCAAGCCAAACAATGGTTGGGGCAAGAGTGTGGCCATCTGTTAGTGGACGTTGATGGGGCATTTAATAGCGAGGCCTTCTGTGCGATCAGTGGTTGTTGTCGAGCCGGCTCTCTGATCATTTTGCAGGTGGCGGCCGATGTGGCGACCTTACCGTTATCAGTCAGAAGAATGCTTCGGCTTTTGCAAAATACGGACAGTGTGGCTTGGATTTCACATCAAGGTTGGCGGGCACCCACCCTTCCGCCTTTATCCGACGTATCTCATCTCGTTTCACAACAGGATGTAATTAACGGATTAAAAAAGGTAGTGACTGGGCATCGCCGTCGACCTTTATTGCTGACCGCGGATCGTGGGCGTGGCAAATCCGCAGCAATGGGAATAGCGGCAGCGCAGTTAGCCTTACAAGCGCCGCGACAAATTGTGGTGACGTCGCCAACTCCCGCCAATGTCACTACCTTGTTTGCCCATGCCAAACGTCAGCTGGGCATCATGGAGGTGAATGGGCTCGATGTTGGTGTTGAAGGTAGTCGTATTCGCTTTGTCGCGCCAGATGCGTTGCTGCGAGAATGCCCCGACGCCGATCTTCTTCTCGTTGATGAGGCGGCAGCCATTCCACTACCGATGCTTAGTCAGATCCTTCGTCAGTATAGCCGTGTCGCCATTGCCAGTACCGAGCATGGTTATGAAGGAACGGGTCGTGCCTTTACGCTTAGATTACGCGCGCTCCTCGAAGAAGAACAGCCACAGTGGCGCTCTCTCACCCTAACCGAACCCATGCGTTGGGCCGAAGGCGATCCGGTAGAGACCTGTCTGAATCAGCTTTTCCTACTCAATGTAGCTCACGATGTGATACCACCAAAGGTGGAGCCGTGTGCGGATAGCGTTTTGCAGTTTAAAACGCTCAGCGCTGAACATCTATTCCATCATGAACAAGAGTTGGTCACGCTATTTTCTTTATTGATGACGGCCCATTATCAAACATCGCCCAATGATTTAGCCTTGTTGCTTGATGATGACAGTTTGCATATCGTCGTTGCCAAGCAAGGTGAACACACGATTGGCATTGTGGTGGTGGCGGAAGAGGGAGGCTTTTCAACTCCGTTAAGTGAGGCAGTGATTGCAGGTACTCGCCGTATTCGCGGGCACTTACTGGCACAATCATTGGCGACTCACCTTGGAGACGCAACGGTGTTAGAGAACAAGCTATGGCGTATTCAGCGCATTGCGGTCGCTCCTGAATGGCGTCGGCACGGTGTAGCAAGTGGACTACTGACGCATCTTCAACAGCAAGCCGCGAAAGAAAATATAGCCTGTATAGGCACCAGTTTTGGGGCGACAAAGGCCCTTATTCACTTTTGGCAGAAGCAGGGTTTTGAACCGGTCAAACTTGGCATCAAGCGCGACCAGGCTAGCGGATGTTACTCATTGCAGTTAATTAGGCCGGTAGAGACGATGACATGGATGAAAGAAGCCGTGACGCTTTTTCAGCAAAGCTTGCCCCTTTTATTGATGAGCGCACACCAGAATTTGGAGCCCGATATTGCGGCGACACTGGTCGCATTCATGCCCGCTCGTCCGCTAACCAACGCGGAGACTCGTCAAGTGCAGGGGTATGCGGCCGGCGGTGTTGGCACTGAAGCGGCGATTGGGAGTTTGCAAGCCTGGACTCGGTGGACATTTCAGTCAACGTCGCCTGTCGAGTGGGATTGGCGCGAGGCGCTATTAACCAGTAAAGTCCTACAAGGCCTTTGTTGGCAAACTGTCTGTGCTCGGTTTAATCTGTCAGGTAAGAAGGCGGCAGAGAAAGCCCTGCGTGATTACGTGGCTTTTCGATTGGATAATTAGCCTCTATTTACAGTGTAAATTTGACGTCCTATCGCTGCCCCTATTTACACTGTAAATTATTGCCAAAACGCAATGCCTACGCTCAGCTTTAACGGTGACGAAGATATAATCGTGTTAGATAGCACGCATTCTAACCGGAATGCGTGATATGCAATAAGATGTACGCTTCTCACTGCATCCTCACACTTTTTTATGATAAACGCTTACTACCTCACGATTTTAGACGTGACCTCACTTCCATGTGTGCCAAAACCCCTATAATTTATTATTAATGAGACAATTGCGCGTGGTTGCGTTCAATGTCAGCTAATTTATAAGAAACTACCCAAAATATTTCGCCTCGATAAAGGTTTAAACTCATGACGAGGACTGTTTCGCGTTGACGATATGGTTTTCAAAAGGACCGAATAGGCAGGGACCAAGATGCTAGACGAAATCCTACGTATATCGCAGGATGGACAACGAGTATATCTATCAATCGGCGGACATCATCAAGGCGATGAGCTGGTTGATAAACATCAGATTAAAGACTGGTTGGTTGCCAACAAGGTCGGTAGTTTCTTTTGCTTTGATGATACGATTCAATCTGCGCTCGCTAAGCTGAATGACAGTGCCGAACATGATGAGTCCGAAGAAATCATCATTGCCGAAAGCCGTGATGCAACAGTCGAAGCACGTATTGCTGACGATAAAATGACAGCCTACTTAGTCGTGAATGGTGCCTGTGGTGGCAGTGGTCTTAAAGCAAATGATATTCTCTCGACCTTGCGTGAAGCCAACATTGTGCGTGGCATCAAAAAGCCAACCTTACAAAAACTCCTCTCTGCTTCTGGGCGCTTAAAACCAGGCGAATATTTGGATGTACCGGTTGCGTTTGGTCGCCAGCCAGTGCCGGGTGAAGACGCCCATATCGTTTTTTTAATCGAAGATCCCGCCGATCGTGTTCGCCGACCGAGAGAGCGTGATGACGGGCGAGTCGATATGCGTGATCTCGGTGAGATGGTGATGGTGAAAAATGGTCAGCCACTCGCCAAGCTGGTGCCTGAAACTGCCGGTTACGAAGGCTTCACTGTGACTGGGTCGGTATTACCGACCACACCAGGTAAACCCATGGCGCTGAATGCACATGATGGCAGTGAATTCAGTAATAAAGACCCTAATATCTTGGTGGCAACCATGGCGGGTATTCCGCGTTTATTGGATGACGGTGTCGCGGTAGATGATGCCTTGAGTTTGGACGCGGTCGATGTGGGGACAGGGCACGTTAATTTTGAAGGGAGTGTGGTGATTAAAGGCGACGTCGAAGTCGGGATGAAAGTGACCGCGACCGGCACAGTTACTGTCGGCGGTGTCGTTGAGTCATGCACCATCACGGCAGGCGGAGACATTATCATACAAAATGGTATTATCGGCCGCCAAGTAGCCTCTGACTCCGAGATCAATTGTACCTTGGTGGCGGAAGGCAACATCGTTGCTAAGTTTGCGCAGTATGCCACCTTGTGTGCTAACAACAACCTCGAGCTCACGTTGCATGCGATGCACTGTCAAACCCATGTGGGTAAATCACTGATGATTGCCGATGCCACGAAACGGAAAGGGACACTGGCGGGGGGTAAACACGAAGTAGGTGAAAAAGTGGAGGCGGTGATCATCGGTGCGAGTGCAGGGGCTCACACATATATTCATTGCTTCTCACGCTTGGCGTTGTTGAAACGTGAAGTGGTCGATCTCAATAAACAATGGGAAGAGAAAAAAGCGCAACTCAACCGCATCAAAGCCGCAGAAGCGAAGCTTGAAGCCTTACCGGCTCAAAAGCGTGATGCAGCGATGGTAGAGCGTATTACCACCACGCGCGATCATCTTTTTGAAGAGATAGACAACATTGAACACGAGATTGAAGTAACGGATGCACAAATTGCCGCGGGCTACCGGGAATCGACGATTGTCGCGACCAAGTCTCTTTTGAGCCGAGTGCATTGCACCATCGGGGAAGAAAAGCATTCGGTCGACTCGGAGCACGGTCCGTCCATTTTGATGTATGAGAATGCAAAAATTCAGCTTAAACCCTATCAAGCGAAAGCTTAATCGCGAGTTTACACTGTAAACTGATTAACTGACTTTCCTTATTTTCCCTTCTTTTAATGCTTGTAACACCGCTTTTTTCGGCCCATCCGCAACCACACTGCCTTGTTCCATCACAATGACACGATCGACCACATCGAGCATACCTGTTTTATGGGTATTCAGAATTAGCGTCTCCTCTCGGCGAAGGTCTTTGAGCTGAGTCTTAATGAACTGTTCAGTACGGTTATCCATCTGACTGGTGGGTTCATCTAAAATGATCACGGGCGGACGTCCTAATAAAGCGCGAGCGAGCGCGACAGCTTGCCTTTGACCTCCTGACAACAAAACGCCACCTTCACCCACTTGGCGCTCCAAACCGGCTGAATCGTATTGGGTGAACGCGAGAACTCCGGCACGGGTCGCTGCATCCATAATATCGATATCATCCGCCAACGGCTGCCCAAGGGTAATATTGTCACGAATCGAACCAAAGAAGAGGGTCGGTTCTTGAGGAACAAAACCGACATTACGACGCACATCAATGTAATGGAGCTGGGAAATGTCGGTATCGTCAAAAGCCACCGATCCTGACGTGGGTTGATATAGCCCTACCAACAAGCGTGCAATGGTCGTTTTCCCTGAGCCTACCCGGCCAATGATTGCGACTTTTTCTCCAGGGTAAATAGTAAACGAGACACGACGCAGTGCTTGAGAGGTGGCATTGGGGTAGTGGAAGTCAATGTTATCTAGCTCGACTTTACCGCGCATCATCGGACGATGAATGTAACGTTTGCCAGCCACTTGCTCCGTGGGCAATTCCATGAGCTGTTCGATGATATCTAAAGCGGATTTGGCTTGGTGATAGCGCGTTGACAGCAACGAAAGCTGAACTAAAGGACCGACCGCGCGAGAGCTGAGCATGCTGGCTGCTATCAGTCCGCCCATGGTCAAGGCGCCTTCCGCGATTTGATAGACACCAAACACTATCATACTGACGACGACAAACTGTTGGACAAAGCTTGCGGAGTTGTGGACGGAATCGGTCAAGCGCCGGGTTTTGATGCTCCAATTCGCCATGTGTGCCACGGCCTCTTCCCAGCGGTATTGAAACTGGCTTTCGGCACCAAAAATCTTAATCGTTTCTAGGCCAACGAGGCTTTCAATCAGGTTGGCATTTTTTTGGGACGATAAACGCGTGCCTTCTTCAATTGTGCGTCGTAGCGGTTTTTGAATCAGCATGGCATGGATAATAAGCAAGGAGACGGCAATCAGGGGCACAATCACCAGAGGACCTGCGACCAGCCAAATGACGAAGAGAAAAATCAACGCAAAGGGGAGGTCGATGAGCGTTGAAATGGAGGCAGAGGTAAAGAATTCGCGGATAGACTCAAATTCTTGCATATGCCTTGCAAACGCGCCTACGGACGGCGGCCGTGCTTCCATCTTAATCCCAATCACTTTGGCGTAGATACGTGAAGAGATTAGCAAGTCAGTTTTCTTACCCGATATATCAATAAAGTAACTGCGCAGGAGTTTGAGCAAGAGGTCAAAAACGAAAATGACGAAAATGCCACTGGCCAGCACCCAGAGGGAATCAAACGCAAGATTTGGGACTATCTTGTCGTAAACCAACCGCGAAAATAGCGGTACACTGATGGCAAATACATTGATAAATAATGAGGCAATCAGGACATCGCGATAGATGTGGCGAGATTGCCAAAGTGTGCCCCAAAACCAATGGCCTTCATCTTTGACTTGCGCTTTGGGAGAGCGCTCATCATATCGAAATTGCTTTTTAAGTAAGAAAAGCCGTCCGACATAGGCGTCATTAAGGTCATCCAGCATGACCCACTGGGGCGTCATATCCGCGTGAGGCAGGACAATTTCTGCTTGGCCAGCTGCTAAATCTAATCCTAGCAAGACGCACGCATCGTTATCTTTCATCAACAAAATGGCAGGGCAAAGTAACGGCGAGACCTCTTTGATGGCCATGGTTTCTTCTTTGGCAACAATACCAGCGCGCTCGGCGGCGCGCGGAAGGAGAAAGGGCGATAGATAACCATCGGAAATGGGTAGGCCTGACACCAGTGCGTCCGGAGAGTTCGCGTTACCGAAATAACGCGACACATAGATGAGAGATTGTAGCAGCGGATCTTTAACCATTGCTGTCCTTAGATTTCTCAAAGATATAGCCTTGGAAGCCGTTCACGAATAACTCCGAGAGGCGAGCAAGCTGAGCTTCGGTTTCGACCCGTGTTGCGATGGTGGTGATATTGAGGTTGTGGGCCGTACGACACACCGACGCCAACACATGTCCCTGAGCATCGTCATCGATATTATTGGTATAGGCAAAATCGATTTTCACGTAATCAGGTTTGAAGCGTTGCAAGTAATCAAGTGACTGGAAGTTGCGTCCGTAGTTATCCACCCCAAATTGGAAACCCGCTTGGCGAATTTGATCCGCGAGCAGACTGGTGTGGTCGGCATGGCGGACAAACGCCACTTCCGGGATTTCAAACAACAGACGACCGGCAAGTCCTCTGTTTTGGTACATGGCGCTGCCTAACCAACGGATAAAGGATGCATTCGTGATACTGCTTAGGGTTAAGTTAACCGCGAGTGGGCCGGCACTCTTATCTTGAGCGAGGGTTTTCATAATGTGGGTGATCACATATTTATCTAAGGTCTCACCCAACTGAAGTTGCTCTACTGCCCCTAAGAAGTGGCCGGCGCCATAATACTCACCGTCTTTTTCAATCGCCGAGAAGACCTCTTGGTGGAGCAGTTTTGAGGTGCTGTCACTGACAGACTGAAACTTAAATACAAAGAGCTCTTTCGCCACCGCTTCATGAAGGAGTGCTTTCCATTGCTGTTTACCCATCGCCGCATCGCCCATCGACTGGTCAATCAGCACCACTGGATGATCGGGAGTATTCCGCGCTTGAGAAAGCGCATTATCGGCTTGCGAGAGCAAGATACTGGCATCACGATTCCCTCCACCATTCACGGCTAAACCGACAGCCACTTTCGGCGGCGTAAGCCCCATGGGATCGGCTTGCATATCGACTACCATTGCCAGCACACTTTCACCGAGTAGTCGCAGATCATCAGCGTCGGTATTGGGAGCTAAGATCACAAACTCGTCCTTGCTCAAACGGGCCGCTGTCATGCTGTCATCGGTAATAATGGTGTGGGTGAGATTATTGGCAAAACGTTCCACCAAGTTATCACCCGCTTCGAACCCTTGTTTTTTGTACGCTTCACTGATCAGATCAACCTTAATCAGTGCCATCCCGCCAACGCCCGATTCGGTGAGCCAAGATTTAAGTTGGCCGACGTAAAAGCTGCGGTTGCCGAGCCCAGAAACGGCATCGCGATAAGCGGTTTTGCGTAATCGGTCGGCTTCTTTGGCTTGTTGCTCAAAATAGCTTTTCAGCTGTTCGGTCATGACATTGATGGCCCTGACCACGGTTTTTAATTCAATGGTCGGAGGAAGCGGAATAGGGTCGCCAAATCGGTTTTTAGCAATCTCGCCTGCTTTTGCGGTGATACGGGCTAAGGGCTTGAGAGAGCGGCGCAATTGCCAGCCGATCACGACCGATGCGATCAGAAAAATGACCGCCATACTCGACCCCAATTGTACAAACGACTTCCACAATTGTTTGTAGGCATAGCCGGGATGGGCCACGACCTCTACTTCTGCCAATTGCATCCAGCCACTGGTAATGGTTTGCTTTTCCGTGATCACTGGGAAAATATCGAGGTTGATAAACCATTGCGGAACACCTTGGATTTTAACTGGATATTCGCGCACGATTTCACTGTTATCGGACAGCAGGGTGAGGTTGACTTCACGGTAAAAGCCACCGTCAAAAAACGCATTGATCACAGACTCGGCCGCCACCTTATCGTCTGATTCCAAGTAAGGGGCGAGGGCCAAGCCCATCGAGTTCACGGTATTGTTCACATCTGCGGTTTGCTGGTTGAGCAAAAAGTTGCGCGTGGTGTTGAGCTCGATACCGAACACCGACAACACCAAGAAGAAGAAAATGACCAGCATCCAGGTGAATATTTGGTTGAATAACGTCATAGGTCGTTACCTATCAAAAAGTTTAACGGGTTTTTGCATTTTTAACGTGTCGACGCGGTTACGTAAGTCATTCCATAGTCCGAGTCGTGAGGAGTTACCGGCCAGCTCCCCTTGGCCTCGCTCTTTCATCAGCCACAATCGGCTACCATTAAAGCTGTAGATAGGTAGCAAATCTCGCCGCAATGAAGCGCGTTTTATTTCTGGGTCGAGGTTATCGAGCAGCACAGGTTCCGATGACGGTGTCGGATAGTAAGCGACAACCATATGGAACTGATCCAACCGAATCGCTTTGACATACACCAACCGTAGCTTCTTATCATCGACACCGAGTTCTCGCAGTGAGAAATATTTGGCGATACTAAAATCCTCACAATCGCCTGCGCTGGTGCCGAGAAACTCAAGGGGCGTCGCCCAATAGTCTTTTTTTCCCCATAGCTCGATATCATCAACAAAATACAATTGGTTAAAAAAATCATTTACCTGGCGCAGCTTTTCTTGCTCCGACAGACTCTGTGTATTCGCGACCATATTGCGCCAGGCCAATACGCGTTTGCCCGCACGCTCACCGTAAAACGCGGAAACCTGCTGGATCCAACGCGATTCAGTGGTGGTCAAGCCGCCGACACTCATCGACAGCAAAATGGCCAATATGGCGACGCCCCATCGCTTCATAGACATACGGATCGCTGTACTACTGGGGCCGGCGAGTGAAGATTGTCCACGCTTTCTCTACATCTCCTTTAAAGTTCAACAGCTCTGCACTCACGCGCCGGTCTTGTGGCGCGTTCGGATCGGTGTGCGTGGCATTCGCTTCCCCCAGCGCATCAATCTCAATGCGGCTTGGAACAATGCCGGCGCTGACGAGCTCGGCCCTAACCGCACGTGCCCGCTCTCGCGATAAGCGTAAATTATACTCGGGCGAGCCAATGGCACTGGCATGACCGGTTAAACGTACTGACACGCCGGGGTACTGGGTAAGGAAGTCTGCCATAGCTGTTATATCAGTGACATAGTCGGGGCTGACTTTTGCGGTATCATTGGCAAATAGCACCCGCAACGATGTGGCTGGCGTCTCTGACGCTTGAACGGTGGAGTCTGGCTCCACATAACTGGGACACCCTTGATTATCGACTATGGCACCGATTGGCGTTTGTTCACAGCGATCACGCGCATTGATCACGCCATCCTTATCCGCATCGGCAACGTCGTGTTCTTGCAGGGCCACCGGCGGTGCCATAATGGCATAACCGCAGCCACTGAGGAGGCTGATACACACAGCGTAAAATAGGACTCGCATCATTTGTGGTCCTCCGCGTTAACTTGCCATTCGGCAGGTATCGTCACCCGCAACGCATTTAATAGATTGCCGGTGTTATTCAATAGCCGGTATTGCGCTAAGAGATGATCAAAGTTCGCGTCAAGGTAAGCGCGACGTGCTTCGAACAACTCGTTTTCTGTGTTGAGCAAGTCCAATAAGGTGCGTCGGCCGATACGAAACTGTTTTTCATAGGCCAGCACTGTGTCTGACGCTGCATCCACTTGTTGTTGGAGAAACACTTTTTGTTGGGTGGTCAGCTGGTAGGCACTCCATGCTAAACGCGTACTTTCTTCCAATTGCCGATAGGCATTGTCAAAGATGTCTCGTACGCGATTCAGCTCGTATGCGCCTCTGCGAATGGTGGCCTGATCGCTCCCTCCATTAAAAAGGTTATACCGAAAGCGCACCATCGCGCTAAATTCATCACTGGTATCGTTCACGCCACTCACTTGATCAGCCCACGTTTGACTGACTTCCAAACTAACATTAGGTAGATGATTGCCTTTAAACTGCTCGTATTGAGCGCGCGCCGCCTCAATGTCGTAGCGTGCCAGTTTTAACAATGGGCTGCGGCTGACGGCTTGCTCTAACGCTGTATCAATGGAGGGCGGTAAGGCAAGGTTATCGACAACGGGTTCAATTGGCTCGTTAGCAGGCTCACCCACGACACGGAAAAACGCAGTAAAGGCGTCTTCGAGGTTGGTTTGTGCCGAGAGTAAATTTGCGTTGGCACGCGCGACACGTGCTTCGACTTGGGATAAGTCAGCCGTTGACCCAATTCCAGACTCCGCGCGGCGACGAATATCAGAGAGGATTTGTTCATGCACGGCCATATTGGCCTCAGAGAGATCCAATACTTGTTCTGCCTTAAGCACATCCAGATAGACCTCGGCGACTTGCAGGGCCTTGTCTTCCGCATCGGAGAGCAGTTGAAAGCGCTGACTGTTGGCTTCATAACGTGTGCGCCTCACATTGTGTGAGGTTTGCCCATCCCATAACAACTGGCGCAGGCTTAGTGTTGCGTCTTTGCGATCAAAGTCGATATCACCTTGTGCGCGGGTGGAGTCGTTTTCGATACGCTCATAGCCAATGCCTGCGTCTAAATCGATGTCGGGAAGGTAGTCGCCTTCACTGTTTTTCATTTGCTCATGCAAGCTCATCAGCTCGTGAAACCCGCCGCGCAATTCAGGATCGGTGGCGAGTGTGATCACCACTGCCTGTTCTAACGACTGGCTGTGGGCGGCGGGGAGCAAACTGAGTACCGCTATTACAGCCGCACTCATACGTGTCCAAACTGGCATCATATTTCAGTCATCCCTATTCCCGTAATGCCGTGTTTTGTGCCCTAACAATAGGGTTAATTAGATAATCAAGGACGCTTCGTTTCCCGGTAATGATGTCAACAGACGCGGTCATCCCGGGAATAATCGGCAGTGTTTCTGCGTCACCGATGTTGTTTTTCTCGGTACGTACCTTGACCAAATAAAAACTGTTGCCTTCCTCGTCTTGAATGGTATCTGCACTGATGGTTTCTAACTGACCGTTTAGGCCACCATACACGGTAAAATCGTAGGCGCTAAACTTCACCACCGCTTCCAACCCAGGGCGCAAAAAGGCAATGTCTTGTGGCGCGATTTTGGCCTCAATGAGTAGGTTGTCTTCCGAAGGGACAATTTCAATAATGTCCATCCCAGGCTGAATCACGCCGCCGACAGTGTTGACATGTAACTTCTTCACGGTGCCATCAACCGGGGAGGTCACCACGGTGCGCGCGACCCTGTCTTGTAGGCTCACTTTTCCCTCTGTCATCGAGGCGATTTGTTGTTCGACTTGGTTAAGGGTTTCTTGTTGTTCTGTTCTGAACGTTAACGCGACATCTAAACGCTGGAATACCGCTTCTCGCATTGATGACACCATGGAAGGCAACGATAACTGTGCAGAGGATAGCTCACGTTGGGTATCGTTGAGTTGGCGCTGCAGTTTAATTAAGTCAATTTGAGGCACCACCCCTTCTTCGGCGAGGGGGCGAGTAATGTTGAGCTCTTCTTGTGCGAACGCCAAGCTTTGCTCGAGGTTGTCGATGCGTGATTCGAGCTCGATCAGTTCTTGCTCTTTTTGGCGAATTTTTTGTGCCGTCACGTACAGCTGATTTTGAATGTTTGATAGCTGCTCTTGATAACTGGCTTGTGCTTGGTTCACGAGCCCCGGACGCGCTGCGGCCAAATCGCTGGGGACTTGGAGCGGTTGACGATTGAGAATGATGCTGTCACGCCACTCTTCCAGTGCAGCGGTGTCATTAATTTGTACTGACTCGAGCAATGCGCGAATGCGGATTTCATCGGCGCGCAAGCCATTGAGTTCCTGCTCACGCTCTCGAAAGTCCGATCGGAACAGGGTGTCGTCGATAAGGATTAAACGTTGGCCACGGACGACCTTATCGCCTTCTTTGACCAACAGCTCTTTAACCAGCCCGCCTTCAAGGTTTTGCACCACTTGCAGTTGCGAGGAGGGGATCACTTTTCCTTGCCCGACCGTCACTTTATCGAGTTGCGCTTGGGAAGCCCAGATGGCGGCTGCGATCAAAAACAAAGCGATTGTCCACAACAAGATACGCGCACTTTTTGGCGCGTTTAAGAGCAAAGCCGCTGTTTTATCATCGATGTAATCGAGATGCTCGTCTCTGGGCAATACTGCATGAGACTTATCGCGCCAAGCCATGTCTCTCCCCATGTTAGAAACCGCTCTTAAAAGTCTAGTCTATGCTGCTGATTTTTTACTTTATTTGTTGGTTTTATGCGAAGTTATGTATCACTGCGCGACGATGATACGAAGGAACCGCTAATGTTGGTTACGTTTGAAATTTTCTTTATCTAACTGGTGTTTGCGCATTTTGTCGTAAAGGGTCTTTCTCGCGAGGCCCAATTCTTGTTGTACGTCTTTTAGTCGACCACCATGTCGTCGCAATGCATCGCTAAGGATCTCAAACTCGAATTGACTGACACGGTCCGTCAGTGTGGGCAATTTAGACTCTGTGGTCGCGGAAGGCGCTGCGTTGTCTAGCCTATCTTCGCCAAGTAGGACCAATCGCTCGGCGTAAGCGCGAAGCTCTCGCACATTGCCCGGCCAGCTGTGTGCGCATAAACGTTGTTGTTGTGGTGAAGACAATGTTGGGGCTTCGATGCCATAGCGTGACGCAATGGTTCGAGTAAAGTTCTGAAATAGCGGGATAATGTCATCACAGCGGTCACGCAATGGCGGCATCAAAACGTGGCCAGTCAGGAAATGTTGACATAATGCGGGATCGAATTGCTCACGTTGTACCCGCTCGGCCAAATCAAACCGTGATGTGACAATAAGGCGAACCTGGCTGGTTTGGGGATGCTCAGGATTATCACGTAACTGAATATAGCGATATAACCGTTGCTGAAGAGGGATCGGTAGCGCCTCGATGCCGTCAATTAACAAACAGCCACCGTCTGCAGCATGCAATTTTCCAGCTTTGTTAGCCCAGTGAGGCAACTCGCCGCCAAATAACGTTTGCTCTAGCAAATGGGTAGGCAGCAAGCGGCATTTGAGGGTAATCAAGGGCGTATTTTGCCATTTGCCATGGTCGTGAATAAAGCGAGCAGCTAGCTCTTTCCCGGTGCCTTTTTCTCCGACTAGTAACACGTCGTCGTCTGTTTGCTGATAGTAGCCCAGCTGACGACGGGCGGATTTCACTTGCGGATGGTTGCCTAAAATGCGCGGCCCGGGGCCACTTTGCGCTGCAAGCTCCTTGCGAAGTTCGCGGTTTTCGAGCACCAGAGAACGCTTGTCATACGCGCGTTTTAACACGTCCAAAAGATGATCGGTTGCAAAAGGTTTTTCGATAAAATCGTACGCTCCCAGCCGCATGGCTTCGACCGCGGTAGAAATATCACCGTGGCCGGTAAGCATGATCACTTGCATCTCACCATCGAGCGCTAATATCGCTTGCAATAGCTGCATACCGTCCATGACGGGCATATTAATATCGGCGATGATAACGCCTGAGAAGTCGGTGGTTAGGGCCGCTAATGCCTCTTGTGCGGTCGCAAACGCGTTGACCTGCCAGTCATCAAGACGCAGTGTCTGCGTCATCGCATCGCGGACCGCAGGCTCATCATCGACCACAATCACTGTCGGCTCCATTATTCACTCTCCTTAGTCGGAACGGGCAGACGAATGATCATGATGGTTCCGCCTGTTGGGTTGGTGTTAGCGATAAGTTGACCATGTAGGCTCTCGAGGATCCGCTTCGAAATCGTCAGCCCAAGCCCGAGTCCCGTTTCTTTAGTGGTAAAAAAGGGCGTAAAAACCTGTGCCAGTGTTTCACTATCCATGCCTTTACCATTGTCTATCACACGCAGTTCAAGGCGGCTTGCATCGTGTTGAGTCTCAAACCGAATGCAAGGGTCGGGAGTACTCGATACAGCATCAATCGCGTTGGTGAGCAAGTTGACTAATACTTGCTCAAGCAAAATGGCATCAGCGATAACATAAAGAGGGCTTGAGTGTGAGGGAAGCTGTACCGTGATGCCTTGACGAAGCCAGCGGCTTTTGGTCAACGAGACAGCGGCATGAAGTAATGGCACGACATCGAGGGTACCTGTTCGGGTTTGTGATTTTTTTGCGAAGATCTTAAAACGCGCCACAATGTCACTGATCATTTGAATCAATTCGAGCGTTTTCGCCAAATTAGCTTCCACGTCTTGATAGCGTGCTTTGGCCAGTAAGCGCTGACTGTTTTCTGTGTAGGTGCGCATGGCCGCAAGTGGTTGATTGATTTCATGGTTGATCCCTGCAGACATCTCTCCAAGGGTCGCCATTTTGGCGGCTTGTACCAATTCTGATTGTGTTTGTTTGAGCACTTGTTGCGTGCGCTCGTATTGATGAAGGGTGTCACGCAATTGCAGGTTGGACGCTTGCAAAGATTGTGTACGGCGTGCGACTTTGCGTTCAAGATTCTGGTTTAATCGTGCAAGCTGGCGCTGAGCAGCAAGACGCTGCCACCAAGCTAAGACAATCACAGTGACCAAGAAATAAAACGTGATGAATAGTATGACTGCCTGAAAAACATAAGGGTAAAGGGTGCTGATCGGCGTGAGTCCATAGAGCTGCCAATCTGCTTGGCTGATGGTGTGTGTGGTCATCAGCATTGGCTGACGTGCAGAGGCATCTAGCCCGAGGGAAACCACCGCGTTATCTCCTAACTGGCGAGGATGCTGAAACTGGCTCAGCGGGATAAGCGGGGTGTCGCCATAACGCCTCGAGCGTTGAATACTTTGCTTTTGAGGCGTGGGCAAGGTAGTAAGTGTTTGGTACACCCAGTCTGGGTTAGAGCTGTAAAAAATAACCCCTTGCGGATCGGTCAATAGGTAGTCAAAGGTTTGATATTTCCATACTTGTTCGATAATCGACAGGTCAACCTTGATGACGAGCACTCCCAGTAAATCCTGTTGATTTGAGTCACGGACGGGATAGGAAAAATAATAACCGCGCTTTCCTGAACGACTGCCCAAGGCATAATAAGCGCCTTTTCCCCCTTTTATCGCTTGTTGGTAATAGGGTCTGTACGCATAGTTTTGGCCCACAAAAGAGGCTTGGCTCTGCCAATTACTGGCCGCCATCGTGGTCCCTTGTCTGTTCAACAGGTAGACGGTGTCGGCTTCAAGACGCGAGGCCCACCGAACTAATAAACGATTGATCTCTACAACTTGCTGTTTGGGCGCCGAATCAGCTAATAAGGCGACTAAGCGTGGATCGGTGGCGAGGACGGCGGGTAGCTCACTGTATCGAGCCAGCTCGGCAGACAGCTTATCTTCGAGTTGTCGAACATCCTCGCGCATTTGCGCTATTAACTGAAACTTGGTTTCGTTGAAGGTGACAATGCCAACGATCACGGATAAGACCGTGCCGAGTAGGGTCGCCGACAACACAAATTGCGACTTTTTCACCGTCTTGCTCCTTGGCCATTGATCGGAGTCGGTTTAATACCGTACCCGAGAATATCCTTGTCTATCTGGCGCAACCTGCGCAAAATAACGAAAAATGAATGAATTGGAGAATGCAATGGATCTGTCTGACATTCGAAGAGAATATACGCGAGGCGGTCTACGCCGCAATGATTTGCCTGATAGCCCACTACAATTATTTGAACATTGGCTCAAACAGGCCATAGAAACTCAAGTTCCTGACCCTACCGCGATGACGATCGCGACAGTGGATGAAAACGGTCAGCCTTTCCAACGTATTGTGCTGTTGAAAGACTACAGTGACGATGGATTCGTGTTTTACACCAATCTAGGCAGTCGTAAGGCCTTGCATTTAAAGAACAATAGTCAAATTAGCCTACATTTCCCTTGGCACTTTATTGAGCGCCAAGTGCATATAACCGGCGACGCTGAGCCATTGACCAAAAAAGAGGTTTTCAAATACTTTACCTCCCGTCCCAAGGAAAGCCAGATCGCTGCATGGGCGAGTAAGCAAAGCGAGCGTCTGACGGCGCGCTCCGCCCTTGAAGGTAAGTTTATGGAGCTCAAACAGCAATTCGCAAAAGGTGAAGTGCCAGTGCCCACATTCTGGGGTGGCTATCGTGTGAAACCAAAAAGCATTGAATTCTGGCAAGGCGGAGAGCATCGGCTGCACGACCGCTTTTTATACCAGCGCAACGATGACGATCAATGGGATGTTGAACGCCTTGCGCCCTAAGCCCTATCTCTTAGCCAATGTAAGCAATGAAAAGTGCTGCTTTGTGTAGCACTTTCTCTATTCTCAGTACGTTAATCTCGCAATACCACAGACACTTGCTTAGTGAGCAACCGCTCTGGGATCGCAGAGCCGAACCCCAACGCCAACGCCCGTTCAATTAAAGCTGCCTTGGACTCTACACCAAACTTTTCTCGCAGGTGTGCAAAGTGGTTTTCAATCGTCTTTACCGATACCCCTAAAGTTTGCGCAATTAATTGCGGCTTTTTGCCATACAGATGCAGAAATAGCACTTCAGACTCTCGCGCGGTTAAATGGATATCGGGACGATGTGATGGTGCGTCGAGCGGATGATCCTCTGGATGTGTCACTGCGCGGCATATCCAGTGTCCGACTTCCAAGATCGCCGTGTCACTCAACTCTTGGCCACAAAAAACGACACCACAGATATTCCCCGCTTCATCGTACCAAGGCGTTTTGGTAAAAAGATGGGCGTACCATCGGCCGTTTGCGTAAGGATGAATATCTAATACCCTCAGACGTTTGCCTGTTGCCATCACTTGTTTGTCTTGCGCCTGGAATTGATCGGCACAGGCGATGGTTGGGCAGGGCATGTCGTGATCCGTTTTACCAATACACTCTTGAGGGTGCTTGAGTCCCACGAGCCGGCAGTATTCACTATTTGCGTAAACAAACACGGAGTTTTTATCTTTGCATCCCCAGCACCCTGGCAGCTGTTCAAGCATTGAGAGAGAGGGAGGCAGCATGGAAACCGGTTGCATCATAAGGCCTACACGATCGAATGTTATTATTATTGGACGCCATTGTCCGTTTGAACATAAAAAAACAGGCAGGCTTATTTGAGCACAAAAAAATGCCGGCATAAAGCCGGCAAAGACAAGAGTCGCCCTTTCGGGCTGTATCCTGTACGACGTGTAGAAGAGGTTGTCTAAATAACCGAACGAGTCATGAGGGTTGTTGACCGCTCTAGTTATCGTTGACTGCACCTAACAGTGTTAGGATTTACGTAAAAGCATTTATCGGGACAAATACTGTTTACGCTTGCCACTATATCCAGAAGCCTAGACGTTGGGTAGGGGGGATTTGACCCATTGACACAAGATAAAGTGACTTTACTTAAAGATTGTGGTTAAGATCAATCTATGCTGCAAAGTGTAAGTAACTGATAAACGCTTTCTTAACCAGTGTATTATTCTGCTGTTGATTTGGCTGGGTTATGGACAGTCGTGGTACGTCGGCAAGTCGTACCGTGCGGATGATGCTTACCGATAAAGTAAGCAGAAAAAAAGCCGCTTGAGAAAGCGGCTTTAAGGGACTTAGATACTATCGCTTGTCAGACTAGATTTTTCTGATCACGCGGAAACCAAGGTAATTAGCACTCATATTTTCGCCGACGTCCAAGCGTTCTGATGCGCGAGCACGTTGCGGTGAAAAGTTCCAAGCACCACCACGGGCGATTGGCTCTTCACTGCTTACCCATTCCCAGACATTTCCGGCTGTGTCATAGACGCCAAAGGGGTTGGGCGGGAAGCTTTTAACCGGTGAGGTTCGTGTGTTTGACCACACTGTACCGCTCCAGCCTGTGTTGGCGTTGCCGACACCAATTTCGTTGCCCCACCAGAAATCGCTGTTTGTGCCGCCACGGGCCGCCACTTCCCACTGCACATCGTTCGGCAGTGCGTAGTTATGGCCGGTTTGTTGGCTGAGCCATTTGGTATAAGCATTGGCATCTTTCTTGTTCACACAAACAACGGGTGAATCTGCGGCTTGGTCAAAACCAGGCTGACGCCAGTCGGATTCCAAGCTTTGGCTGATCTCACCACTAACCAGCATATTACAACCATTACCTTGTTCTGCAGCGGTGACATAACCGGTCGCATTCACAAAAGCATCAAACTGCGCCACGGTGACAGGCGTCGAGCCAATCGCGAACGAGTGACGCACAGCAACGTTTTCTCGTGCGTCTGGGCCGACTTTGTATTCACCTGCGCCAATAACCACCATTTGCGGGGCTTCAAGGTTATTGGATACAGGGTCAGTAAACTTTTTTCCCGGGCTAGGTGGACGGTTAGGTTGCTCTTCGAGCTTGGCCCAAACGACCTGATCTTTGCCCAGATAAACTTCGCGATTGTATGAGACAAACCCAGGCTTGCTCACCGTCAGTTCATGGGTGCCAACAGGAAGCATCAGTTCAACAGGTGTGCTGCCATAAGACACGTCGTTAATTTTAACGCTGTCGTCATAACGGTTAGAGCGAACAGTGACATTGACCCAGCGTTTTGCTTGTTGCTTATGCTTGGCTTGTTGCTGCGCTTGTGTGGTTTCAACACAGTAGCGATCTTCCAGATCTAACAAGCGACAGGCTGCTGTTTTACCCGGGCGACTGACGAGTTCCGCTTTAATACGGGTGGTGTAGTCGGTGCCACCGGTAAAGCCTGCATCAACCACTTCACTGTTAGTGACGTGAATGTTGAAAGCAACTTTATCGATGTTTTGCTTCACCGCCGCCGATTCGGTGACAAAGTCGGTGACTTGGCCACGGAATTCGCGAATGGCTTGTTGCATTGTCAAGGTCTTACCTTGATTCGCACAAGCGGCAAGCGTCATATTGGGCGCACAGGTGACACTATGGACAACCTCAATGGTGTCTTTTTGTGTCAACTCTTTACGCAAGCGCTCAGCCCGAGCTTCACGCATGGCCTCGTGCAGGTTTTCCAACGTAGTGGCTAATAAAGCCTGCTGGCGTTCTTGCTGCGCGAGCAACTTTTTCTGCTCGATAATCGCTGATTCGTTCGCAGCTTGTTCCTGTTGATGGTTATTAACCTTTTGCCAAGCCTGTTGGTACGCTTGCTGATAAGGACCAATGTCGGTACTTGGGTCAGCAATCAAGTCTTGAAACTTGGCGTCTAGCTGGGCTTTAGCCTCACTACGTTCGCGTTGCAGTTGACTTAGCTCGTCATCTAACGTGGCGCGTTTAACTAAAAGGTCATCAAGCTTCGCCTGCTGCAGGGCCAGCTCATCGTTTTGAGACTCCAGCACATCTTCTTTTGCGCGAAGTTTCTCAACCAACTCACTGACCGGATCGATGTTATCCGCGGAAGACGCGTTTTCAGCGAACGCCAACTCGGTTAGCAGTAGGGGAGGGAGCGCTAAACATAGCGCCTTTATGTATTTCGTTGTCATAGTTCCCTTGCTTACGCATGTGTCGCAATAATAATACCTATGTCCAAAAAGTAGACTATCACGGAAACCAGTGTTGCCACGCAAACCGTGTTAATTATTTGACGGCAGTCAGCATTCTGCGACGTGATCGGTGCAACTGTGTTCATTGTTTTTAATATCCACGCGAGATTACCTTAAGCGCCGCCGCGCTTCAAATAAGATTGTGTGACGACGCGTGTGACGGAACCATGATCAAGGCCAAGATCGCCATTGATCGCCTCGAAACGATGATCAAGAAGAGAGGTTTCTCATCGCATCGCCTTTAACCGCTTTATAGACAGTAGCTTAGCAGCTGACACTGTCATTGTTTTGTTGTCTTTTTTGTTCTTCTACGCTGATCTATTAATCAAAAATGAGGGATCTTCCGCATTTTTTTAGTCCAAATGACATCGGCCGTAAAAATAGAGGTTCTTGATCATAGTTCCGAAAGATGATGATCGCGTGCTACTGATAATCGTGACAAAATAATGCGACATAGGTTAACGGTGATAGTGACGGTCAATGGCAAAGACGCCGAAAGTGTCTGAAGTGATAGCGTTACCCAGCCAGCAATTGCACCATAGCCATGATTACAAACAAGTGGTGATAGGGCTGCAAGGACAAACGGAATTTGATGTCGGTGGGCGAGGAAGCCTCGTTGGCCCGGGACAGGGGTGCTTGGTAACAGAATCCGAAGAGCATGCCTTTACCGGTGTGGGACGCAATGAAATACTGGTAATTAACCTACCGTATCAAGAATGGGTTGGGCATGCGTCGATGCATGACAACATCGCTCGTCTTTTTGAACGTGATGCGTATTTTCAGCTCGACACTCAGGCTCAGACCTTAATTAAAGCGTTAACGGCAGAAATGATAGCCAATCCAACCGATTTATTGCTCAGTCGAGCGTGTGCCGACACCCTGATGTGTGTGTTGCACCGCCATTTTCGTGACCACATTTCACCACGACGAGACGGTCATCGGCTCAACATGGATATCATCGACCGCTATATTCACCAACATATGAGTCGCAAGATTACCGTCGCCCAGCTGGCTGGTAGTGTTTTTCTTGCAGAAAGCCAATTCCATCAACTGTTTAAAGAACAAGTCGGGATGACTCCCCACCAATATGTGTTGGAAAAGCGGTTCGCGTTGGCAAAGCAACTGATTAAAGAAAGTGATTTGACGATGGCGCAAATCGCTGACAGCTGTGGCTTCTCCAGTCAAAGTGGGTTTACCAATGCGTTTTCACGCTATTTTGGTGTCTCGCCCGCAAAGTTTAAGTTGACTCCTTAGCGTTTGTTCACAACGCGATCTCGTGTCTATTTTTATCGCCGCCATGCGTCCTATTTGTTATGGAGGCATGGCGATCGACAGCTTTATTTGTTAATTACCGGAGGATTTTGCAATAATGCCGGAGCTTTTTGTAAGACCCTGACGATAGACCCCGCATAGAATCGATCGCCAAGTAACAATGACGTAACATTTTCCTGCCCGAGTTGGGAAGGACGTGAGTGAGGATACCACTATGTTTAAAGCCATCGATGCTATGCAGCCATCGTTTATCGAGCGTCCGCTAGCGCAGATTTGGTCTGAAATATCGCCACTTTACTGTGTTGATGAAAGTGAATGGCTAACCCAATTGATCCCTCTTGCTGAGCCGTCAGAGACAGAGCGTGAACAAACACGCCGCCAGGCGACCAAGCTCATTGAGCAAGTCCGTGCGGATAAGAAAGCCGTGCAAATGATTGATGCGTTGTTGCTGGAATACAGCTTGGACACACGCGAGGGCATTTTGCTGATGTGTCTAGCAGAAGCACTGATGCGCATTCCTGACGCGCATACCGCCGATGCACTCATCCGTGACAAACTTAGCGTTGCCGATTGGAAAGCACACTTGCGTCATTCTGACTCACTGTTTGTGAATGCCTCAACGTGGGGGCTGATGCTAACGGGCAAAGTGGTGACCTTGGATGAGAGCACCGAAGGAAAACCTGCGTCTGTGATCAATCGTTTAGTGAATAAGCTCTCTGAGCCTGTGATTCGTCAAGCGATGCATCAAGCGATGAAAATCATGGGTCACCAATTTGTGCTGGGCCGTGATATCGACGAGGCGTTAAAAAACGGTGAGACGCCGCGTAGCCAAGGCTTTACCTATTCCTTTGACATGTTGGGAGAAGCGGCCCTAACGGCCGATGATGCGCGCAAGTATCTCAATGATTATTTACAGGCCATTGATGCGGTTGGCGCGGCAAAATCGAGCTACTCAGGACCGTCGCCGTCAGTCTCTATCAAGCTTTCTGCGCTGCATCCACGTTATGAAGTCGCGAATCAAGATCGTGTGATGACAGAAATGTTTGAGACGGTATTGGTTTTGCTTAAACGTGCACGAGAAAAAGATGTCGCCATCACCATCGATGCCGAAGAAGCCGATCGTTTAGAGCTGTCTCTGGCTTTGTTTGAAAAACTCTATCGTGACGATGCCGTTAAAGGGTGGGGCAAGTTTGGTCTCGTCGTCCAAGCTTATTCTAAGCGTGCGTTACCTGTTATCACTTGGCTGGCGGCGCTGGCGAAAGAACAAGGTGATTTGATCCCAATGCGATTGGTGAAAGGTGCGTATTGGGACAGTGAAATCAAACTGTGTCAGCAAACCGGTCATCATGGCTATCCGGTATTTACCCGTAAAGAAGCCACCGATGTGTCCTATTTAGCGTGTGCACGTTTCTTGCTGAGCGATCACGTGCGTGGCCTCATCTATCCTCAGTTTGCCAGTCATAATGCACATACTATCGCGGCGATTGCGGCAATGGCGACCCATCAGGATTTTGAATTCCAACGCTTACATGGCATGGGTGACGCCTTGTATAACCATGCCAAAGGCCTATTTAATAGTGATGTGCGCATTTATGCACCAGTGGGTAGCCACAAAGACTTGCTGCCATATCTTGTCCGCCGCCTGTTAGAAAACGGCGCCAACAGCTCTTTCGTTCACCGTCTCGTTGATGCCCGTTGCCCTATTGAGGATCTGATTGCCAGCCCTGTCGATATCTTGCGAGGGCATGCGACGCTGCACAATGATCGCATTCCGCTGCCGAGTGAGATTTTCGGACCGACCCGTCAAAACTCCCAAGGCGTTGCGACGGACATTGCATCTGAATGGCAACCATTCACCGATAGCGTTGCGCCCTTTATGGGAGATTACCAATGGCAAGCCGGTCCGATTGTGAATGGCGAACGACCATCAGGTGATACCCACGCTGTGCATGCTCCTTATGATCGCAACGAAGTGGTAGGGCGTGTGGATTGGGCTACGGCTGAACAGGTTAACCAAGCGCTGGATAATGCGGCGAACGCTTTCCCTGAATGGCAAAAAACCGATGTGAGCGAGCGTGGTAAGTACTTACTTGACCTTGCTGATAAACTAGAAGCGAATTTAGGCGAGTTGGTGGCTATATGTCACCGAGAAGCAGGGAAGACTATTCACGACAGTATCGATGAAGTGCGCGAGGCGGTTGACTTCTTGCGTTACTACCCGCAGCAAGCGATGGAACTCCAAGCGGCTCCGTTTAGTTACCAAGGCTTTGATGGTACCCAACAATCGGTGAGCTACCACGGACGCGGTGTTTTCACCTGTATTAGCCCATGGAACTTCCCATTAGCGATTTTCTTGGGGCAAGTGAGTGCCGCTCTGGTTGCAGGAAATACAGTGGTAGCTAAGCCTGCGGAGCAAACCTCGATCATTGCTTACCGCGCTATCGAGTTGTTGCTTGAAACCGGGCTCCCTGCGGGCGTTATTCAACTCTTGCCGGGTAGTGGACCTGTGGTGGGTGCCCCCTTGACGCAAGATGCGCGTATCGCGGGTGTGGCCTTTACGGGCTCGACGCCAACGGCGCAGCGTATTACGCGTACCTTGGCAGAGCGAGATGCCGACCCTGTGCCTGTGGTGGCAGAAACCGGCGGTCAAAATGCCATGATCGTCGACAGCACCGCCTTACCCGAGCAAGTCGTTCGTGATGTATTGCGTTCAGCATTTGCGTCGGCGGGTCAGCGTTGTTCGGCACTTCGCGTGCTTTATATCCAAGAAGATATCGCCGATCGAGTGATTAGCTTGATCAAAGGCGCAATGGCTGAACTGTCTGTTGGACGCCCAGAATTGCTGTCGACGGATGTTGGTCCAGTCATAGATCAGACCGCGAAAGACAAGTTGTTCGCGCATATCGAACAAATGAAACGCAGTGGCAAGTTAGTCACGCAAGTTGCGCTCTCTCCTGAGTGTGACCAAGGAACCTTTGTGCCGCCAACGGCCTTTGAGATCCGGAGCATCGATCAGCTCAGTGAAGAGCACTTTGGTCCCATTCTTCACATTGTGCGCTATCGCGCTGAAGAGTTGGACAAGGTGATTGATGACATTAACCGTACCGGCTTTGGCCTGACGATGGGCGTACATAGCCGCAATGAAACCACCTGTGCGCACATTGAACACCGTGCACGCGTTGGCAACTGTTACGTCAACCGTGACCAAGTTGGTGCTGTGGTTGGCGTTCAGCCATTCGGCGGTCGTGGTTTATCAGGCACTGGCCCGAAAGCCGGTGGCCCGCATTATTTGTATCGCTTCACTCAAGCGACGGTGAATGCCCAATAAGTCGGTTGAAAGGATCAGGAGAGAAAAATGAACCAATTAAATAGCATCATTGAGCAATGTGAAGCGGTATGGGAAGACTGGAACGATCAAGGTGTCGCAGGCCGTGTCGCGCTATTGCAGCGTTGGTCTGACACAGTGTCAGCACGAGGTGAAGCCTTTGCAGACGCAGCAAAAATGATTCGATTTCAGTGTGATAATGCCGAGCGTTTGCTCGATAAAGTACACGAGTTACCTGGCCCAACCGGGGAAACCAACGAGCTGTATACCGTTGGTCGCGGGACGTTTGCTATCACAGGTGATGCGTCGTTGACGCACGTCACACTGTGTGGGCAGTTAGCGGCTGCGTTGGTGGCAGGTAATTGTGTGGTGGTGAGTGTAGAGGGCACTCACACCGATATGGCGGATGCCGTGTTGGCCGATTTGGTCAAAGCAGGGTGTCCGGACAGGGTGGCCATTCGTGTTGACCTTGATACCAATGCGCCGCTCTTGGCGCATCCCAATATTGTGGGTTTAGCGACGACAGGCACGCTTACACACGTACGTGATGTCAATCGTCAGCTTGCACAACGACAGGGTGTGATTGCAGCTCTGGTCGCAGAGTCCGATACCCAGCTGTATCCGGTTATCGGCGCGCCTGACTATGTGCTGCGCTTTGTGACCGAGCGCACCCGCACAATTAATATCACTGCTGTAGGTGGTAATGCCACGCTTCTGGAACTCGGCAGTGGTGAACATTAACTTTCCAGAGATGGCCCCGGAAGGGGCCATGTAATTGAGGGACAGATATGATAGACAATAGCTATGCCATCAGTGCCACGTTTCTTGCATATCTCATACTGATGCTTGTCATTGGTATATATGCGTATAAACGTACCTCCGACTCCGAGGATTATTTTCTCGGTGGCCGCTCATTAGGTCCTTGGCCTGCGGCACTGTCGGCCGGTGCGTCAGATATGAGTGGTTGGTTGCTGCTTGGCCTTCCTGGCTATGCCTATGCGGCTGGAATGGAATCACTTTGGTTAGCAGGCGGTTTGCTGTTGGGGACCTACCTCAACTGGCTGATTTGTGCCAAGCGCCTGCGTACGTACAGTATTGAAGTCGACAATGCATTGACATTGCCTGAGTTCTTCTCGCGTCGCTTTGAAGATAAGTCAAAGCTTCTGCAAACGATCTCGGCCTTCTTCATTTTGCTTTTCTTCCTTTTCTACACCAGTTCAGGCTTGGTGGCGGGTGGTAAACTCTTTACTACCGTCTTTGGCTTTGATTACACCACCGCGGTTGTGATTGGCACGATTTGCGTTGTGTCCTATACCTTGTTTGGTGGTTTCTTAGCCGTCTCTTGGACCGACTTGGTTCAAGGTCTATTAATGGCGGCAGCTCTACTGATTGTGCCCTTTGTTATTATGGATGGCAGTGTTTTCAAACTGGGCAATGATGTGGCCGCGATCAATCCTGAGCTGATGACACTCTGGCGCGATGTTAACGGTGAACCGCTGACGTGGATTAGCATCATCTCGCTGGCTGCTTGGGGCTTGGGTTACTTTGGTCAGCCTCATATCTTGGCTCGTTTCCAAGCGACGCGTTCAAACAAAGACATCACCACAGCGCGTCGCATTGCGGTGGGTTGGTCTGCGTTGTCGATGTTTGGTGCGGTGTTGATCGGTTTGGTTGGGATTTTGTACGTACAAAATGACATGACCGGTGATCTGAAAGACGGCGAGAAAATTTTCATGCTGTTGGTGAATGCTGCTTTCCATCCCGTCATTGCAGGTATTCTGTTAGCTGCTATTTTGGCTGCGATCATGAGTACCGCCGATTCACAGCTACTGGTTTCTTCATCGGCATTGGCAGAGGATTTCTATAAGCAAGTATTCCGTCCTGACGCGTCCACACAAGAAGTGGTGATGGTAGGTCGTGGTGCTGTGATCTTGCTTTCTGCGATTGCGCTAGGGCTTGCGATGGATCCAGAAAGTTCGGTACTCGGCTTGGTCTCCTATGCGTGGGCAGGCTTTGGTGCTGCTTTCGGTCCGGCCTTGCTCCTGAGCCTTTTCTGGCGTGGAATGAACCGTAACGGTGCACTTGCTGCCATCTTGATTGGTGGTATCACCGTGGTTGTTTGGAAGCAGATGTCGGGTGGCATCTATGATTTGTATGAAATCGTCCCAGGTTTCTTCTTTGCTGGTCTAGGTGCGATCATCATCAGTAAACTGACCGGTGGTCCAAGCGAGTCTGTCTCTAAGCAATTTGAAGGATACGAGAAAAGCCTAGATACCATGGCGTAATCGTTGACGGCATGAGGCTGTAATGAACCATGAACAAGGGAGCGTCAAACGCTCCCTTTTTTGATCTCATCGCTTTACCGAGCAGTCGACTCACTCTTGCTTTGGCGGACACAATTGCGGCCATCACGTTTCGCTTTATACAGCGCCTGATCGGCGCGTTTTAGACCATCGACATAGTCACTGGCTTGCTGATTACCCGCCATGCCAATGCTGACCGTAATCGAGAGCGTGGTGTCAATATCAGACAGGTCTAGCGCTGCGATTTGGCGACGCAGGTGGTCGAAATAGCTGAATCCGTCGGCAACGCTGCCAGCAAACAGCAGAGTAAACTCCTCGCCTCCCCAGCGAGCCACATGGCGTAAGTGTTTTTGTTCTTGATTTAGAAACGCGCCAACACGCTGAATAATCAGATCGCCCACTAAGTGGGAGTAATGATCATTAATCCGTTTGAAGTGGTCAATGTCCAGAATAGCGACCTGCAATGGCTCGCCAGATTCACGTGCTTGGTCAAAGGCATGATGCCAATATTCATCAAACGCACGACGATTCGCCAGCCCGGTGAGAGGGTCTTCTTTGGATAACCGTTCAAAGTCATCGGCTTGCGCTTGCAGCGCTTGCGTTTTTTCTTCGACCAGGGCTTTAAGATGAAGTTGTTTGTGTTTCAGGCGTTGAATTTGCCACAAAAAGATGCCGTACGCTGCACTCACAAAAAGAAAAAAACCAAGTGCCCGCATATCAGAGCGTTGCCACAGCGAAGGCTCTAAGGTGAACTGGTAACGCAGTACATCGTCACTCCATTCTCCATAAGGGTAGCGAGCACTTACTTTAAAGGTATAAATCCCCGGCGACAGGTTAGTGTATTCCGCATCATGACTCTCGTGCCGGTAGGCCCAATCAAGCTCAAACCCCTCAAGCTGGGTGCGGTATTGGATTTGTTCTGGCATCGAGTAGCCGAGCGCAGCGTAAGAAAAGAGGACGCGATTGGTACCCGCTGGCGCGATATCATTGGCTTCGGGGTTAATATCTTTACCATCAAATTGGACTTGCTGCATCACGATAGGCAGTGGGCGACTGAGCAATCGCGCAATCCGCTCCGGACTCACACTGGCCACGCCTTTGGCGGTTGCAAACAGTAAGGTGCCCTCTGGTGTTATCGTCGCTGCGGGTGACGAGCCGCCATTGGCTTGGTTATTCGCCATGCCATCGCTTTGATCATAGTGCTCAAAATCGATGCGTTGGCGCGTACCGTCAGCAACTTGATGCGCTTGTTGATAGTTAATGCGCCAAATACCACGGTTACTCGACAACCAAAAATTATCGCTATCATCTTTGATGATTTGGAAAAATTTATCGATCGGTAGTCCCTGCGGGCGACCAACAAGCGCAAGGCTTCCATCGGTTTGCGAGTAACGAATCACGCCCCGGTCGGTTGCCATCCAAACAAATCCCGGCTCAATATAAAAGCCGAAGACATACTGAGCTTGCTCTTGTTGTGAGAGGTCAAGTGTGTGGAGTTGACCCGCTTCAATATAGCTGACCCCGCGTCCGGTTCCTACCCAGACTTTACCTTGTTCGTCGCTCGCCAATGCCATGACATAACTGCCGGGCATATCGCTATTCTGACTATCATAAAGCTGGGCTAGGGTCCCCTGATTGAGCTTTGCCAATCCGCGAGGAGTACCAACCCATAAGATGTTATCAGGCCTTTCTAAAATTGCCCGTACTTCTTCATCTGGCAAGTGGCCATTGATGCCGCGCGGCGCATGCAGCGTGCCGTTTTGCCAAACCTGGAGTCCTTGCTGGTAGGTTCCTACCCAGAGCCCACCTTGACGGCGATGAGCAAGACTGAGCACCGACACATTATCCGCCAGCGTTCGAGCACTGCCGTGCTGTGTATCAATCAGGCTAAGCCCTTCACTCGCGCCCGTCCATACTTGATGGTTTTTGCCTGCCAAGACAGTACGTACGTAGTTTCCTGCCAACCCTTGGTCTTCGGTCAGGGTGACAAAGGGGGCATAGCGTAAACGCATTACCCCGCCGTTAGTGCCAATCCAAATACTGCCTTCGCTGTCTTCAAACCAAGATAAAATGCGATTGTTAGGCAACCCTCGATGATTGTCGAGAAAGTCGAGTTCGCCATCGCTCAGGTGGGCAACGCCACGACTCAGCGTACCAAACCAGTAGGCATCCTGACTGTCTTGCTCTACCAGAGTGACGGCTTGGTTAAGCAAGGCGCCATCGAGTGGTGTCCACCGCTGTTGTTGATAGCGCCAAGCGCCATGCTCAGAGCCGACGAGGAGAGCACCGTCGTTAGCGGTAGAAACGTAGAATACTTTTTCGAACAGGTTATGATGAGAGATGGGCGTGGCACCCTGCTGCGCCGATAAGAGATAAACCCCTTTCTCTGTGGCGGCATAGATATGCTTGTTGGGCGCTAACGCGAGACGATAACTACTGATTGTCTCGATAAAGTGTGTGGGCCGGGGAGTAGGCATTTGCAACTGTTCAGCCGTGTAATGGACAACGCCCATGCCTTCGATAGCGAGCCAGAGGCCGCCGTCAGCGTCACGTAGAATATCGTTCACTAAACTGGGTGCAGTCGGTAAAGAGTGCCATGAAAACCCCTGTCGCATCACCACACTGCCGCGTGCGCCACCCGCGTAGAGCTCATTTTTGGGACCAACCGCGAGTGCGCGGGTGCCGGAATCTTGCATTTGGGTTTTGGGGCCGCGATCGAAAAGAACAAACTCCAGCCCGTTGTAACGGGCAATGCCTTCCCACGTTGCGAACCACAGGTAGCCATCTGTGGTTTGTTCAATCGCGTTAATGCTATTGTGAGGCAGACCACTTGCAGAGGTCCACGTTTCGATAAAGTAATCGGATAGCTGGTTATCATCGGCGTGACTTTGGGTCATCAAGCCGAGAGAAACGAATAGCCAACTACACACGAAAAGTGTGAGTGTGTGGCATGGTCTAATCCATGATAAAGCCTGCTTAATCCGTTGGCACATCTTTTGTTCTTGTTTGCAATTCCGAGTAGACTGGCGATTCTATCTTAACCTATGTCTAGTTCTGGCACCTTGAGGTCAGGTTTTAATAGGCAAGTTGAGAAAGATCACATTAGAAACGCAAACCTTGGCTAGGCGTATTAATTCAATGATGCAGTTTATGGCGATTCGCCAGCAACTCTTAGAGCAGATCAACAGTGGCCAACTCGACCCCGGGCAAAAACTGCCTTCAGAGCGGCAGTTAGCGGAAGCCTTCCATACGACGCGCGTCACTTTGCGTGAAGCGCTCGCAGTTTTAGAAGCAGAAGGGCGTATCTACCGGCTTGACCGGCGAGGTTGGTTTATTGCGCCGAATCCTTGGCGGTATAACCCCAGTGACTTGATAGACTGGACGACTGATTTCGCCGCACAAGGCGGACAGTTTGCTATTCAAAAAGAAACGACAATGCTAGCCAGTGCAGAAATGAGCCAACAGATGCACTTGCCACCCTTTAGTGCGATCTATCAAGCAGAAGGCGTTGTCTCGTCAGTGGGCGTACCTGTGGGGTATGTTCGCACTTACTTACAACCTGACTATTACCCACAATATCAGCAGCAGACGATGAGTGAGAAATTGTCTGCCAATGTAACCATTCATCAATGTCACTGGACCAGCCGTTGGGAAGCCTTAGAGGGGTCACCGATGGCGGCACTCAATGTGGCGGTTGGTACACCCGCATTGAAATTGGAGCGGCATTGGTTGATTGAGCGCGCCGGTCAATTACAGGCCATTCGCGTCGACGAAGAGTGGTGGCGCCAACATGCGATTGCGCTAAGTAGCCATTCAAGGTGAGATCGCTACATACGCTTGGTAAAATAACTGTTTTAGCCCCTCAGCTGAGTATTCACGGTGCACCAATGGGTGGGCTGTGGTGAGCGCGTTTGGGTTGGCATTAAAGTGTATGGTGCGCATGTTGGCGTTAATACCCGCTTGAATGCCGCGATTGGTATCATCAATAAAGATACACTGTTGGGACGGGCATGCCATATTCATGGCAGCGTAATGAAGCAAGTCTGGCGCAGGTTTCCAGCTGTTGGTATCAAAGGCGCTGAAGAGTCGGTTTTCAAAATAAGGCATTAAGCCGGTCAGGGTTAAGGCGTGCGCCATCTTTTCGGTCGGACCATTGGAAGTGACACACATCTCGATGCCTTGGGAGGCCAGCGTTTTTAACACCTCTTCAATACCTGTAGTGGGTTGTAAAGATTGTTCAAACAGCTGGTGGCATAAGGTACGGTACCTTGGTTCTAATTGGTCGATAGGGAGTTGTACGGCGTAGCGCTCACAGGTTTGGCGCAACACGTCGGTGAGTTTGCCGCCCTCAAAATGATCCAAAGATTCTTGCAAATCGATCGCCACGCCGAAAGACGCAAATGTGGCGACTAAGGCTTGGTGAGAAAGCTTCTCTGAGTCAACCAAGGTGCCGTCGCAGTCAAAGATAACGCAGGCAATTGGTTCTTTTAAGGTAAAGTGCTCCATATTGGCTCCCTTCTGTGCCTTGCTTTATCGTTAGCGCTGAGTTGAAAATCAACAAGTCAACGACCTTTGAAATGCCAACTGTGTCTTGCAATCTGTATTAATTCGTTATCAAAATTGGTCAGGGATCGACTTTTAAACGACAAGGAACCACAAGGAGATGGACTATCAACACCAATGGATAAACGGGAATGTGATTACACTCCCAGTCGGACAGGTTTATTGTGTCGGGCGAAATTACGCGGCGCATGCGGCGGAACTCAATAATCCGCTTCCAGAACAACCGGTGATTTTTATCAAGCCGCCAAGCGCGATCCAACTGCTCGGTCACGCTCTGACGTTGGCAGAGAAGTTTGCGCCGGTGCATTTTGAAACCGAGCTGGCAGTTCTGATCACCCAGCCGTTGTATGAGGCAACACCGTCGGAGGTACAATCAGGTCTGGGAGCGATGGCGTTGGGACTGGATTTAACACGACGTGACCAACAAAGTTACCTAAAAGCAAAGGGGTTGCCTTGGGAGAGGGCAAAGGCATTTGCGGGCAGCGCGCTGATAACCCCCTTTGTGGCAACCCCAGAGAACTGGGACGATGTTTTCTTTTCACTGGCGATTAATGGCGAAATCCGACAGCAAGGCTATACGGCACACATGCTGACATCAGTGGTGCCACTTATTGCACATATGAGTGATACCTTCCCGCTACGTCCTGGGGATGTGGTATTTACTGGCACCCCTGAAGGGGTTGGTCCCCTTGCTAATGGGGACGAGTTAACCTTGCGTTTAGGGGAGTGCGATTTGGGTGAAACGCGCGTCGTTTATGCGTCTTCGTCAGTGGATAACCACGGAAACAACGCGGCTCGCTGAGAGGCAGTGAGTGCAGAGACACAGGCGATATTGCGCGCCGGAATCGCCTCTGGATCCTGACCGTAATGTGCAAGTGCTCGCGACATACTGTCTTCACGGATCAAGTGAAAGCACGGATAAGGCGCACGATTGGTGAGGTTCTCTGCATCATCAGGTTCACAACCATCAAAGCAATATTGCGGATGAAAGCTGGCGAGCTGGAAAGTCCCTCGCCAACCAAAATGGTCGATAAGATTCTCGGCCATCGACAGCACATCAAGATAATGTTCAAAATCATGGAGTGCGTTCGGGACGACGAGAACGGTCGTGTCTGTGATCGCCGGATCCGTCTGCGCCAAGTCGGTGAGTGCTTGGTATACGGCTTCAAGAATATCTGCATCGTCACACGCGGAGCAGATATCTATTTTGATTTGTTGATTTCGGCGCGGTTTGGCAGCAAAGGGACACAGGTTTAACCCGATAACCACTTCATCTAACCACGCCGCGATACGAGATTCTACCGTTTTCATCGCGAGCATCTTTAGTCTATTGGCCCGCTATGGTAGCCGCTTATTCAGTGAATTGTTAGCCTTTTTGAGGCGATAACTGATACGCCTTGGTTCCCCATAACGGGACGGTCGACAAGCTATGCTTAAAGCTGCCTGAGGTTTCTTTGGTGGAATAGGACAGGTACATCAAAGTTTGGTTTTTGGCATCGTAAATACGACGGATCTTCATAGACTTAAAGAAGATACTTTTTGATTTACGGAACACCACTTCACCAGAGTCGCTTTTATCAATTTGTGCGATCATCTCGGGCGTAATCTCACCGGTTTGTCGACAAGAGATCGCACTGTCGCTGGGATCAGCAAAGCTGAGGTCGGCTTCTACCGAGGCGACATGGCAGGTGACGCCGGTAACGATAGGATCAACCAAGTGATTGAGTTTGATATCTTTCATGGTGAACATGCCTAAACTCACATCGCCCACCTCGCTGTTATCACAGCCGGATAACATCACGCTAAATGCCATAAGGCAAAGTACTTTTTTCATAACTGTTTTGTGTTTTGCCTGAATAAATGTTGGCCAACAGTCTAACACAGTCTGGTTTCTGTGTGTTTTTACGCCAAATGAATAAGGTGAGAAATGATGAGTTACTCTCGGAACTGTGCGTCACCATCTTTACTGGATAGCGATTTGGGCTCAAAGGTGAGGAGCACATCTGCGGCGTCACAGTAGCTACCGGTTTCCGCAAAGGCCTCTCGTGCCGCAGCAATTTTGCGTTCAGCAATACGGCGGACTTTTTTGTCGTTGTCCTGATCGCTAAATGTCATCTGTTGATTGAACATTTCGCGACTAAAGGTGGTTTTACAAATAGACTCGTTTTTTTCGGTTACCACTTGGCCCGTTTTGGTGGTTATGTCGTCCTCGGGTTGGGCATACACATAAAATGATAATAACGCCAACAAGGCGAAAAACGACTTAGCCATATATGAATTCCTTAATCTATTCTCGGTAATAATAGCATCAAGCAATGGTGCCGACTATAGCTGGCAGAGCCGTCTAATTAGGTCGCCAGTTTAGTTATGTTTGAGGTAAACATAAAAAAGCGACCCGTTGGCCGCTTACATTTTGTGTCGCTTATTCCGCTTAGGTTTATTGCGGTTACAGCGAAAGGTCGTTCTCAGATACAGGGTGAGATAATTGCGTCTCGTCTATCGTTTGGGCGCGACGTGCTTCAAACCAATAGCCGAGTGCCGCGAGCCAAATCATGGCATACGCCATCAGCTCAGTGCTTTCTTCCGCAATGCTTTTCACATCACGCACGTAGTTGGCGCCCATCGCTTGCTCCCAAAGCACGCCCATGCCAAACAAACGCGAGTAAACGAGTAACAGCGCTAAGGCGACCATCAGTACGGGAGCGAATTTAGATGTGACGATCCTTGCCAGACTCTCAGCTGTTTCACGCCAGTTTTTGGCTGCTGGCCAGAGAGCCAGTGCCGTGACGGTGAGCGCTGGTATTTTCCAAAAACCGTGGAAAACTACATCTAATGTTGCATCAAGCTCACGGATCATTAGGACTAAGAAAAAGGCACTCATTAGCGACGCAGCCGAGCTATACGTGCGATTCACATACGCGACACGTCGAAAAGTAAATACGGACGCGGCCAATAAAATAAGCTGGGAAAGCTCAATCAATGACGCCTCAGAGGCAACGTTATGGGCCGCGACGCTGTAATGAATAATGCCAGCGATAGCCGCAAAATAAAGCGCAATGGCTAGGAATTGCCCGGCACCATGAAACACGGTCCGAACGGGGGATGAAACCTGTGCCAATTTCATATCAACCTCAGATGCTCGAATACAAATAGTCCGTCCGATGGGGAAACGCTAGCGGCACAACTGTGACGTTAGTCTCATTAATATGTCCGTCGCGACGGATATTACGGCGGGATTCATAAAATCGCAATAATTATGTGAGCAAAGTCACCTTTTGTTCAGGGTGGAGACAGGTGATGAGCGCTATTTACAGTGTAAATAGTGTTATGTTGCCAATGAACACTCGCGAGCAGAGAGTAAGGAGGACATTAAATAATTGTTTTATATCAGCATTATCAGGAATAACGTTCGCTTTGCCTCCAGTGTTTTTATACACTGGCTTTAAATTCGTTGGACAAGGATAAAGTTGATGACAACACTCAAAGCGAGCTGCCTGTGCGGAAAAATACACCTCTCATTTCCGGATGAATTTCTTTATATGGGGAATTGCCATTGCTCTGAGTGCCGCAAATTTACTGGCGCTGATTACTCATCCGTGGGTGGCATTGAAAAGAGTAAAGTGGCGATTGTGTCGGGCGCGTCAGATATCCGCTATTACCCCAAAAGTGACGAAACCGAACTTGCCTTTTGCGCGCACTGTGGGGCGAGTTTGTTTTCACATAAAGTGAAGAAAGGGCTGCTCAATATTCGGCTTGGCATCCTCGATACGGCACCGCGCCACGCCCCGGATTTTCACATTCATACTGCATCCAAAGCGCCTTGGCACTCGCCCAATGAAGCGTTGAAACAATTCGAACATGGACCTGACTGATGGGAGAGACTATGCAACTGTTAGTGCGTCCACTGACGAGCCACGATCGAGAGGCGTTACTCGCGTTTGAGCAGACTAATCGAACCTATTTTGAAACCTTCGTTGATAGTCGCGGAGACGCTTTTTATAACCTCGATGGCGTTGCTGAGCATATTGAGTCACTGCTTATGCTTAACGCGCAAAACGAACACATTCCCATGCTGATTACTGATACGAGCCAAGCCATTATTGGTCGCGTTAATATTAGCCAAATTGATGCGGTATCAGGGACAGGATCGTTAGGCTATCGCATTGCTGAGGAGCAAACGGGTAAAGGCGTGGCCTCTCGCGCGGTCAAATATGCGTTAGATGTTGCACGTGAGTATGGGCTAAATACACTGCATGCTCTGGCTGCGACCACCAATATTGCTTCTCAAACCGTACTAACACGCAATGGCTTTATTGAATGTGGCACGGTATCGAATATCGCCCGTGTCGCTGGGCACAATATCGATGGTGTCTGTTACCAAAAGGCGCTGGATTGATTTTAACCGTTATGGAGGGTGATGGATAAAATAGCACTTTGTCTATCTTTATACTCACCCTCTTAATCGTTCAAATAAAAAACCACGTAGTCGTAGCCGCTAGATATACGTAGCTCTCGCCAAACCATCATTGTTTAATGCATTAAAACCTTTAAGGTTTTATGCAAAGACTCGTCGTTGTGTCACTTCTCTTGTATTAAAAAATAAGATTTTCAGTTTCTCAGTTGCACTTATTTTGAACGATTCTCCTACTGGGCTCGTTAGATCCTAAGCAATAAGTTGAATGTTGAGATGTAGTGGGGGCGAGTATGTTGAAGTCTAAATGGATAAAGGGAAACAACGAGGGGGCGCTACGGCAAGTTCTTGATCAAGCCATTGATGCGATTGTGACGATTGATCACCACAATAACATCACCTACTACAATCCCGCCGCTGAGCGTTTGTGGGGATATCGACCCGATGAGGTCCTTGGTAAAAACGTGAAAATGCTGGTGCCGAGAATGTATCAGGCGAATCACGACAGCTACGTGAATAACAACCGAAATACCGGCGAGGACAAGATTGTTGGCACATCGCGCGATGTTCAGGTTGAACGTAAAGATGGCAGTATTGCATGGTGTAACCTTTCGTTATCGAAAGTCCAAGTTGGCAAGCACATCCACTACACCGCGTTTGTAAAAGACATCAGCAAACAGAAAGAGTCGCAAGAAATCATTAATCAAACCCTCGAACAGTGTATTGATGCAGTGGTCACGATTAACAGCAAGAATGAAGTGATCTTTTTCAATAAAGCGGCTGAAGCATTGTGGGGATATGAGCGAGACGATGTGTTAGGCAAAAATGTGAAAATGCTGGTGCCTGCTGAGATCCAATCTAGACACGACCAATTTGTGAACGCGAATAGGGAAACCGGGCAAGATAAAATCGTGGGAACATCACGTGACATTCAACTGCATACTTTCGACGGTCACACCATTTGGGCAAATTTATCTCTATCTCGGGTCAAACTCGACAGCGGTGATATTCTCTACACCGCGTTTGTGAAAGACATCGACGCGCAGAAAAAGCAGCAAGAAGAATTTAAGGTACTGTCACTGGTGGCTAACGGGACGGATAACTCAGTGATTATCACCGACCCCAATGGCTTGGTTGAGTATGTGAACCCTGGGTTTACCAACATGACGGGCTATACCTTGGAAGACATGGTTGGCAAAAAGCCGGGGCATGTATTGCAAGGCAAGAACACAAGCCCAGAAACCGTGGCGCGTATTCGGCATAATCTTGATAATAACCAGCCTTTTTACGAAGAAATACTCAACTATACCAAAGCGGGAGAACCTTACTGGATCTCGTTATCGATTAACCCAATTTTTGGTCATGATGGTCAAGTCGAGCGGTATATCTCGGTGCAGGCGAATGTCAATGCGACCAAATCTGAAGCGGTGGAGAATGATGCTCGTCTAAAAGCGATTTCCGAAAGTAACATCGTGATTGAATGTGACTCGCAAGGACACTTTGAGTTGATCAATAGTCATGGCTTAAATGCCCTTGGGGAAAAGAGTCTGGACGCATGCCAACGCCGTTACCGCGACTTAAAAGGGTTAGTCGGTGATTACGATCTAAAACGTCTCCAATCTGGCCAAGTCATTCAGCAGCATTTTACCTGTGAACATGAGCACAAGCGTGTGACGGTGGAAGCTGTAATGTCACCTGTGTTAGATGACGAAGGAAAGCTTTCCAAAACTATCGTTTATGGCTCTGATGTGAGTGAACGGAACGCGGTGATCAGCGACACGCATGGATCGATGGTGCAAATTCTAGATAGCATTGGCACCATTACAGGGACGATTAACGGTATTTCTGACCAAACCAATTTACTTGCCCTTAATGCGGCGATCGAATCTGCTCGAGCTGGGGATGCGGGCCGAGGATTTGCTGTAGTAGCGGATGAGGTGCGTGCGCTGGCACAAAAAACCACCGCATCGGCGTCAGAAATCAGTGGCCTCATTGATGAAACCCGTACACTCGTCGAGCGGTTGTCGCAATTTAGTGCCAACAAAGCGAGTTGATGACTAGCATCAATACCGTCTTCAATGCCATCATTAGGGATAAACAATGACAGTAAACAGCGGCACACCCATGGCCGCTTTTTCAAAAAGGAAACATGATGGCTGATTTGAACGCACTAAGCTTGTATCACAAAGAGCACTGCCCATTTTGTCATAAAGTTCGTGCGGTGATGGCGGAGTTAAAGCTCGATATCCCGCTGGTGGATATGAATGCGAATGCACAAGAGTGGCAGCGCCTGCAAACCGAAGGTGGCAAAGGCATGGTACCTTGTCTGCGTATCGACCAAGGCGGTGAGACGCACTGGATGTATGAGTCAGACGATATCATTGAGTACTTGCGCGACAACTTCGCGTAAGTTGCTGGCTTGATACTGAAAGGGACGTCGCTTGTGTGATGTCCCCTTCATTCGTTGTGCAATCACGCGATGCCAATGCCTCCACCTTCTTCAACCCCCTGTGTGATTTGTCAGCACCAACGCCCGCTGACCTTCCATCACCTGATCCCGAAAACCTGCCATAACAATAAGTGGTTTACCAAACGCTTTTCCCGCGCCTACATGCGCGAGCATGGTATCTGGGTATGCCGACGTTGCCACGCCTTTATCCATCGTCAATTCAGTGAAAAGCAGTTAGGCCGCTCCTACCACACGCTTGATCTGTTGCTCGCAGAACCTGTCATCCAAGATTATGTGACTTGGGCTCGAAAACAGCGATCTTGATGATTTCCTGACAATCTCCTCTAGTCGTTTGTCGACAATATAGTGTTTCTCGACAATACAACCTGGCTTCAAAAATGCCGATTTAGATATGACAACCATGTTGACTCATCGTTAATCTGACCGTAAAGCAACTTCTTGCCTCGCCGAGCAAAAACTTGCTTGTGGCGTGCAAAAAATTGGTCAATGGGAGAGTAACGTGCTGAATTATAGGGTTAAAAAAGCTGGCATGCATTTCGCTATATGGGATGGCGAACAGAGGCGCCGACTGGACAGCCTCTTCCATTAATGAGAAAGGAGCGATTATGCCAACGCCATGTTATATCTCGATTGAAGGTGAAACTCAGGGTTTGATTACTGCCGGTGCCTGCACCGCGGATTCTATCGGNGAGAGTAACGTGCTGAATTATAGGGTTAAAAAAGCTGGCATGCATTTCGCTATATGGGATGGCGAACAGAGGCGCCGACTGGACAGCCTCTTCCATTAATGAGAAAGGAGCGATTATGCCAACGCCATGTTATATCTCGATTGAAGGTGAAACTCAGGGTTTGATTACTGCCGGTGCCTGCACCGCGGATTCTATCGGTGATGCTTTTGTTGAAGGCCACGAAGACGAGATGCTGGTACAACAGTTTGACCACAATGTGACGGTACCGACTGACCCTCAGTCAGGTCAGCCATCAGGCCAGCGAGTGCACAAGCCGTTTAAATTCACCGTTGCACTCAACAAAGCGGTGCCGTTGCTTTATAACGCACTGGCGTCAGGTGAGAAGATGTCAACGGTTGAGCTGAAGTGGTACCGCACGTCGATTGAAGGTAAACAAGAAAACTTCTTTACCACCAAGCTGGAAAGCGCCTCGATTGTGGACATTCACTGCGAGATGCCTCATTGCCAAGACCCGGCGAAGTCAGACTTTACGCAGAACCTGACGGTGTCGATGTCTTACCGCAAAATCACGTGGGACCACGTCAACGCAGGCACCTCAGGCTCAGACGACTGGCGCAAGCCAATCGAAGCCTAATCTTTCATGGCGACATGAAGACACAAACAGCCTGCCTTTACGGGCGGGCTGTGGTGCGTTGAGCCAGACGGCAGGGTCTGGCTGAACGTATCAGGGTAAACAAGCAGGGCGAAGGATACACAGATGGCGACATTGCAAATAGCGTTAACCGTGGCGGGGCTGGACCCGCAACCGTTCGTGGTGGTGGACTACCAAGGGGACGAGTGCCTCTCTCACCAAGCTGGCCTAAATGGCAACCCGGTGTATGGGTTCCAGTATGAGGTGGCCTTGGCAAGCCGCCATACCGACATCACGCCAGAGCAAGTGGTCGACAAACCGGTGCAGCTGACATTGTGGCGCAATGGTGAGCTGGTCAAACGGGTGCAGGGTATTGCCAGTGCCTTTAGCCAAGGTGACATTGGTCATCACTTTACCCGCTACCGCTTAACCTTGGTGCCCGCCCTGTATCGTCTGTCGCTTCGCCAAAACAGTCGTACCTTCCAGCACCAAACCGTGCCGACTATTCTAGAAACCCTGCTCACGGAAATGGGGGTAACGGAGGTTAGCTTCTCGCTAACCCGTGACTATGCCGAGCGCGAATACTGTGTGCAGTACCGTGAAAGTGACTTGGCGTTCTTCCACCGCTTAGCTGCAGAAGAAGGCTTGGTGTATCACCATGAGCACGATGCCAACACCCATACCCTGATAGTGACTGATGCGCCCGATAGCTTGCCCCAGCTTGACAGTCCTGTGCCCTATAATGCTGTCAGCGGCGGTCGTACCGATACCCCGTATATCTATGGCCTGACACGCCACACCGCGGCACGGCCTAGTCACACGGCCTTAAAGGACTACAGCTTTAAAAAGCCAAGCTACAGCTTCCAACAAGCGGCGCAAGCCGATGGCATTGATTACCAGCGTACCGACAGCTACGAGCATTTTGACTTCCCGGGCCGCTTTAAAGACGACGCCACCGGACAGGCGTTTAACCAAACCCGCCTCGAGTACTTACGCCGTGGGGCCGAGCACGCTAACGGGCAAAGCAATGAACCCGCATTAAGGGCTGGCTATCGCGTTACCATCAGCGACCATCTGGATGAGGGCGTGAACCAAGCGTGGCAAGTAGTCCGCGTGCATCACCAAGGCAGCCAACCACAAGCACTGGAAGAAGAGGGCGGCCAAGGCGCCACCACCTACAACAACCAATTTATGCTTATTCCTGCCACCACCCCGTGGCGCGCGACGCCCACGCCCAAACCGCAAGTGGATGGCCCCATGATAGGCACCGTGGTGGGACCGGATGGCGAAGAAATCTTCTGTGATGAACACGGTCGGGTGAAAGTCCACTTCCCGTGGGACCGTTATTCCAACGGCGATGACAAAAGCAGCTGCTGGATTCGTGTTGCTCAAGGCTGGGCAGGTAGCCAATATGGCATGATGGCCATTCCCCGCATTGGCCATGAAGTGATTGTGTCCTTCTTACACGGTGACCCGGACCAACCGATTATCACCGGCCGCACCTATCATGCGACCAATGTGCCGCCTTATACCTTGCCCGCGAACAAAACCAAGACGGTTTGGCGCAGCGAGAGTCACCAAGGCGAGGGCTACAACGAGCTCACGTTCGACGACCAATCGGGCAGTGAGCAAGTGTATTTACACGCGCAACACGACTGGCCTACCGAGGCAGANCTGCTGGATTCGTGTTGCTCAAGGCTGGGCAGGTAGCCAATATGGCATGATGGCCATTCCCCGCATTGGCCATGAAGTGATTGTGTCCTTCTTACACGGTGACCCGGACCAACCGATTATCACCGGCCGCACCTATCATGCGACCAATGTGCCGCCTTATACCTTGCCCGCGAACAAAACCAAGACGGTTTGGCGCAGCGAGAGTCAYCAAGGCGAGGGCTACAACGAGCTCACGTTCGAAGACCAATCGGGCAGTGAGCAAGTGTATTTACACGCGCAAAAAGACTGGCATACCGAGGTAGAAAACGACCGCGTGACCGAGATTGGTCATGACAACCACCATCAGGTACACAATGACCAATTTCATCGTGTGATGGGCAATGCGCATCATTCCGTGGAGGGAGAGAGTCGCACCCGTATTGGTGGTAACCACTCCAATCTCGTCAAAGCCAGTGAGCATTATAAAGTCGGTAAGGTTCATGCGGTGGAAGCCGGGAGTGACATTCACCTAAAAACGGGCGCCAAACTGGTGATTGAAGCCGGTTCAGAAGTTACCTTAAGTGCCGGCGGTAGCTTTGTGAAAGTGGATGCGGCTGGCGTGCATGCTTCTGGTGCCGCGGTGAACTTAAACTCAGGCGGCAGCGCGGGCAGTGGCCCAGGCTTTAATGGCCAAATGGCCAAGCGTCCAAAAACCATCGACGCCTTAGCCGATCCCGAAGCCGCGCCACTCCCCGATATCCAAGCGGTTGATGTAATGACCACATCAGAAACACAGCAAGGGGCACCGACGCTTATCGCTGTTCCAGCGACGGCGAGTCTTGTGCAACAAGTTATTGCCGACGTTAAATCTGAAACACCAATTACGCAAGCGTGCCTCAAACAACCTGACGGTAGTTGCCCGCTATCAGACTGCCCCTGTGGGAACAACGTATGAGCTTACATCTAGCATCCACACATGGTGATGAGCCGATAAACTGGTATGCGTTAGTGAGTGACTATGACGGCATGCATCAAGAGGTTTATGGACTTATTGCTGGTCACAATATTGAACCACTTTATTTATCGACGCCGCTATCAGTGATGATAGAGCGTAGTCCACTTGTTATTCCTTTGAGAGCGAATGACCCCATTGTCGATAAGCTATCCAAAGATAGGACTTTATACTTTTCTGCTCCAAACACGGTAGGGTTCGACGCTGTTCTCGCGCAGTTAAGAAATCGCCTTCAAGTGCAGTTTTCAGCAGCGCGAAAAGGCTTTTTACATTACTACGTACCGACAGTAGCAAGCTATTTTTTGTTGCTTGCTGAACCAAGTGATACCGCTGATTGGCTCGGTGTTCTCTCTGGGGCTTATGTGTACCAGAAGATACACAGTCGACAACCTGAGTGGGTGCATATCCTCGGAGCAAATACCGTAGAAGCATCGTCGTCATTGTGGCAGCTGACGGATTCACAGAAAGATGCATTGAACGAAAAGCACACAGAGCAAGAAATACAGCAATGGGCTGAAACGCAAGGCATTGACGTGTTTGAATGGCCCAAACAAAAAGCAGTTAGCCACTTTTGTGCAAAGCATCAAATAGAGAGCCAAGCGTTAATCAATAAGGTTCACTCTCTCCTACATGAAAATGCGATCAGTTTGGACGAAGCATCGTTAACAATCGCACCAGGACAGACTGAAACGAGCATTGTGGAACAATTAGAGAAATGGGTGTCTAGGGAGTATTTAAATGTCTGATAAGTTTTCTTCAGCGCCTGCATGCGATGGCAAAAAGCTTCTTATTGAAGTGACAGGAATACAACATGGAGCAGAGCAGGATTTTGAATTTTATGATCTAACAGACATGACGCAGCAACCTTCTCTTGAAGCCAAGAAGAAGATAGACCCCGAACTCGATGACACCACAATATACAGCTGGGACTGGAGCGACGAGAAAGAAAATCGTAACGTCTGGTTGAAAGTGGATGCCGACGATGGACCCATTAAGCTACCGCTATTTGAAAATGTAACAGTGACCGAGAGAAAGCAAGACGAGCAAGATTACTTGGTTCACTCAGTGCTTCCGCTCACTCTTTTGCCGTCATATCAGGAATCCGTGACCAATGCGGACCGTGTGGCACCTGTTCGCGCGGGGTATTTATATGTTTTTTATAACCACAAAGCATGGCGAGAGATCCACATTACACCTGAAGACGGGGAAATGTGCTTAAAAGACGTTCATCTCTATCGTTATCGAGAGGGGCGAGATCAACCCTTTAAAGATGAAGAACGTGTGGCGACAGGAATGCCCTTAGGTGAGATTTGGATCCCCGCCAAAGCAAAAAACGAGCAATCCGTTGTTCATATTGCATTTTCTGAAGTGCAATGGAGTGCGCCCCGTCTGAACTATCTTGAGGCACACCCAGAGCAGTTAATGCAACGTGCTAAACCGCTAGACAGTCTTAATGCGGTTGATGGGTCAGACATACTGAAAGTCACAGCGTTACCTGCTATGCGAGTGAGGGCGCCTGAATTAGAGTTCTTCCTTGCCGAGCCGATGCAGCTGAATCGCGACCTATCCGGCGCTTGGGTTAATCAAACCTATCAAACGGTGAAGGGAGAGCTTGAATCCATGAGGGAAGATGGCGAGTCCGCGCCGAATATGCTTCGGTATTATGATCATCAACCTCACCGCTACGAGTATGGGCTCAGACATTCTGCACTGATGGACATTCTTTCTCCCGACTCTGGAGAGGGCGAAATGTGGGAGGCGGAATCGACAGACGACTATCTTGCTCAAGCCAAGCAACGTCACTTAAGAGCCATCGTGCTGGATGATCCGCTTTTTGATCTTAGACACCATACTTACCTCGTGCGAAGTGGTGTGGCTTACATGCAACAAATTTACGTTGATATGAGCCAACAACCTCATTACCGCTCTGCGGAGTTAGTGCAAAAGTTAGTTGTTCCTCCCAAGTTTGGCAAAAATGAAAATCCGTCACATGCTGCGTACGATGAGATGGATACTTTCTTAGGGGGACGTTTTCATCGAACACTGCGCACCGTAGAGCGTCAAATATGCTGCACCGATATAGAAAATTTGCAAGGTTACGTACAAAGTATTATTGAGGAACCGCGGCTGGCTGTGGTGATCCGAGATATCAGCTCACTCAACGATATCAATGCAGCGGCAGCCCAAAAGCTGATAGGGGAAGCGGTATCTGCGCTTTGCGTGAATACGAAAAAACTTGACCAACTCTCTCACTATGAAGATCGGGGGATGTCTCCCTATTTAGATACAGCAAAGAATATTCTACTGCCCAGTGGCGGCTCAGCTTTGCACCCGATACTTTTCCCTGCAGAACAAAGTGTTAGCTTGGACGAGTTGTTGGAAGAGCCGCCAGAGCCAGTTAATCTAGGCGATGGGTTGGCAACGCCTGAGTTACTCGCATTGTGGTTTAAAAAGGGTCCAGATATTCAAGATGAAGACTTGCGCATCTTCGATCTTGCCTTAGTGTCGTCCGCTAACAACAACGAAGAGGGTGCCTTTGCTTCCGCGCGACAGGTTGCGAATACTCTAAATACTATTCTAGGAGGTTATTACGAAACCTTGTTGGAATTGAGCAAAGATTTGGCTGATGAAGCAAAGGTCATTGAGTTTAACAGCGCCTATGCACCTGTTTTGCGGTTAATGAAATCAGCAAACAGTGAAATGTTGGGGGACATTACCTATCAACCCGTCGGTGGAAAGGCGTTTAAAGGGACTGTCGTTGGCGTAGCAGGGCATGGCCTGACTTGGGGCCTAAGTGATATTGATCGGGAATACATTAAAACAAAGCAAAAAAAAGCACCCATGGCACGTATGTATGAGAATGCGTCAGGGAAGTTGGTGGCCTCAACCGGTAAAAATGCGTTTAGGCCGAGTGATATCCCCGACGTTGATCGTGCACTAGTTGGGCCGAAGTTACCACTTAAGGTGGTTGTGGTTGCAGAAGACAGCCATGTGTCAGAAGCCTTTAATCAAGCCAACACCCGCCGAGCGTTAAACAATGTCAACCAGACGGCTAGCAATGCCTACGAGGGATTACGTGTTCCTTATTTTATTGCGATTATTGAGCTTATCAACCTGATGGTTAATGCTCAACATTTTAGTAATTTAGCGAAAAGGAAGGACGTGGGTTACTCTAGGGCGCAAGTGCTCAGCGTCCTAGCAGACTTAGGGATTGCCACAGTACATGCCTCAAATTTTTACACACAAAATGCCTCTCGCCTTGCGACTGTATCAAAGGCCACGGCGTTTACTCTTTATGACGATCTAGCACGTACGATAACCTTCGATGGGGGAAGATCTCATCTGGTGGCAAGAGTCAGTGTTTTGGGCGCTGCCAGCCTTGCCGCAGGCTTTTTAACCGCGGCGATTGCTGGTTGGGATGCGATTCGTCTATGGCAAAGCAATGATATTGATGCCAGTATTGCCAAGGGAATGGTGGCAACAGGAGCCTTGGTTACCACAGTTGCGACAGGGTTATTTACTACCAGCGCACCAATACTATTTGGTATGGGCCCAGTGGCTTGGCTAGGTATAGGCCTGTCAGTAGCAGGCTTAGTACTCTATTCATTTTGGAAAAATAGCCCGTTAGAAGACTGGATGACGAATGGCCCCTTTGCTAAAGAGCCTAATGAAGACTATCAGCACCTGTTAGATCCTAAGTCGGCGTATGAACATTTGGTAGGCCTTTTTTTAACGATATCTGTAAAAGGTTATCATCTCGAGAGTCAAACGGCTTTTTCTGAGCAACTGAAACGCCGTGTGCAAGCTCTTGGCGCAACACATATTATTCACGTGAATACGAACCTAGCCTCATTGCTAAACCCCACTAGCCTTGATATCGACTTTTATGCACGTCAGGCAATTGAAAGAAAAACGGTGACGATTAGTCGCGTAGGTAGGCAAGAAGAGAGAGAGATCACCAACATAAATTCGGCTAATTTAACACTATTAAAACAAGAAAAAACTGACGAAGGCTATGCGTTCTTTATTAAGTACGAACAACACGTGCCTAAAACAAATATGGAATCTCGTTTGCTTTCTGGGCGAGTTTATGAACATCACTACTCGCCAGCGTTAATTACAAGGGCTCAACTTAAAGTCGAAGAGGCTACTTTTCCAATACTGACGATGGAGCAACTTGAAGAGGGAAAAGTTAGAACCCCTGTTCCTAGCTTTAATCTAGATGATGATAGCGATCTGGGCTGGACGAAAGACACATTAATAATAAGCTTGCGTGGCTAATGCTTGTAAAACAATAAGTTGGTAGTAATTAATGGCATATAATACCGAAAACTTCACTCCACAATCATCTAAAACACCGCACGGTTTTTTACAGCGGCTACTAACCAAAGGGCAAGTTTTCCCCTTTACCAAGGCAAATGACACCATTGCTCTATCTTTGGCTGGAGAGATTACGCCCTCTTACCTCAAGGATATTGAAGGTGATAATAAATCGTTATATTGGAATGAAGAAAGGTTAAATAGTGAAGCGTTATCCGGCTGGTCTCAGTTTTATACATTTTTACTAACTATGACAAAAATACTATTAATTATATTTTTGCCTCTGGCTTATTTAATATTGCTTTATCCACTATTATTCAGTCATGGAAGCTGGAGTGAAAGATGGGATGACTTATCAGCTGCCTTCTATGGACAAACACTCTATGGGACGTTGCCATGCCTATTAATTTGGGGGCACTACAAGTTGGTATGTAAAGGCTATTATTTCCTAGCCCCTTTCTTAAAAAGCAAACGTGTATATAGCTTAAACCGTCAAACAGGGATGGTGACGCTGTATAAGCGTGGCAATAAAGTGCGCTTTACGCATCCTTTTATTGAGTTTGATTGTGTATTGATGTCAGCACCGAGCCCGCAAGGCCACCTGAACTACAATTTGATGTTAGTTCACCGCTATCAGCCTTACTCTGTGGGTGTGCCTATTAGCAACTTAATTGGTACCAACGAGCGTGTGGTGGAGTACCAGCGCTTGTGGAATATGATCCAGCGTTACATGGATGTGAGTCAACCGATGCCAGATCTGTTGGTGCTAGAAGAAGCTCGAGCCAAAGACCCTGTAACCGCCGCCCATGACCAACAGACCGGGCGCGACCCGCGTTACTGGCGAGATATGAGCGATGATACCTACAAGAAGACGCTAGCGGAAATAGCCGAAAAACAAAAAACATCGCCCGCCACCGGTCCAAAAATCAATATCTTTGCAGATAGCTGATATGGCCTACAACACCGAGCAGCTGTCGCTACAACCTGCTAAACCACCGCACGGTTTTTTGCAGCAGCTACTCACTAAGGGGAAAGTGTTCCCCTTTACTAAGACAAATGACACCATTGCTTTATCACTTGCTCGAGAAACATTACCATCGAAAATAAAAGAGACAGAAGGAAGTGAAAAGCCATCATTCTGGACCGAAGAAAGCTTAGATAGTGAATCTCTATCAGGCCTGTCTCATCTGTATTTTTTAATAGTGGGATTGGCGAAAATACAATTAATATTGTTTTTACCATTGTTTTATTTGATTTATCTCTATCCATTGTTATTCGGATATGCTAGTTGGGATGACCGATTAGAAACTTGGTCAACAGGTACTTACGTATTAACACTCTATGGGACGTTGCCATGCCTATTAATTTGGGGCCACTATAAGTTGGTATGTAAAGGCTATTATTTCCTAGCCCCTTTATTAAAAAGCAAACGTGTATATAGCTTAAACCGTCAAACAGGGATGGTGACGCTGTATAAGCGTGGCAATAAAGTGCGCTTTACGCATCCTTTTATTGAATTTGATTGTGTATTGATGTCGGCCCCCAGTCCGCAGGGCCACCTGAACTACAATTTGATGTTAGTTCATCGCTATCAGCCTTACTCTGTGGGCGTACCTATTAGTAACTTAATTGGCACCAACGAGCGAGTGGTGGAGTACCAGCGCTTGTGGAATATGATCCAGCGTTACATGGATTTGAGTCAACCGATGCCAGATCTGTTGGTGTTAGAAGAAGCTCGAGCCAAAGACCCTGTAACTGCCGCCCATGATCAACAGACTGGCCGCGATCCCCGTTACTGGCGGGATATGAGCGATGATACCTATAAGAAGACGCTAGCGGAAATAGCCGAAAAACAAAAAACATCGCCCGCCACCGGTCCAAAAATCAATATCTTTGCGGATGATTAAAGTGACTTGAGCAGACTTTTTCAGTCTGAAACAGCGAGGGGCGCTCATCATAAAGTAAGAGTAGGCCAAATAACCTTTATTTATAACCTCATAATACTAAATAGCAATTGTATTAGCACGTTGCGAGAGGAATACTAAATATGGCTGGCTCTTACAATTAACCATTTTCACCAAAGGTGTTTAATGCTTGCTCTGCACTCATTGGCTTGAAGAAATAAAACCCTTGAATTTCATCGACGCGCCATACATTCACAATGCGTAATTGAGAGGCAGTTTCGACGCCTTCTGCCACTGTGGTCATTCCCAACTCTTGCGCCATGTTAATGATACTGCGGACCAAGGTTTTGGCTTTATCATTGGTTTCAATTTCGCTCATGTAAGATTTATCGAGTTTGACGATATCTAACGGGAAATTGCATAAAGAACTGAATGACGAGTAGCCGGTTCCGAAATCATCGAGAGCCAGTTGTACGCCTAACGCTTTTAACGCATGCATTCGTTTGATGGTTTCTTTATCGGCACCTAGCAGAATGCTTTCCGTTACTTCGAGTACCAGTTGCCCCGGGGCAAGCTGATAGCGATTGATCAAGCGTTTTAGATTGTCCACTAATCGTCTCGCGCCAAAGTGGGGACTGGAAAGGTTCACGTGGATGGTCAGACGATGTTGTGATTTTTTACGCCAATGCTGCTGTAATTGTTGTAAGAAAGCGCAAGCTTTTTCGAGAACAACCTCATCCAACTCAATGATTAATTTGTGTTTTTCTGCCAGAGGAACAAAAACACCTGGTGAGACTAAACCGAGTGAGGGGTGATGCCATCGAGCCAGTGCTTCAAAGCCAATCACTTGGTTGGATGTGGCGTTGACAATGGGTTGGAAGTAGGCGGTGAACTCATTGTTTTTTAACGCAGAGACAAGGTTGCGGTTGATCACCAAGGTTTCTTGCGCTGCCTGTGCGATATGTTCGTCAACGATCTCCACGCGGTATTTACTACCGGTACGTGCTTGTTCAATAGCGTAAAAACCGCAATGTACCAAGGTTTCAAAGTGCTGGAACTGCAGGTGTGGGCCGATCAGCGCGCCTTTCAAGCCAATATCAAACTCGGCATCGGTCAGTGCAATATGGTTATCACTGGCTTTGAGGGCAAGACAGGCATGAGCCTCAAGGTCACGCTCATTGCTTTTGTCGGTAAAGACAATGAACTCGTTTTCGCTTAATCGGCCTATGGTGGCACCAACAAACTGTCCTTTTAAGGTATCGGCAATGTGTTTCACCATACTGTCATAGGCATGATGGCCATAAATCTCGTAGATCTCTCTCAGACGTGTGGCAATAAAATAAAGTGCGAATACGCCCTTTTGGTTCGCCAATGCCGCGTTCAACGCTTCTGTTGTTGATGGGCGATTGAGTAATCCAGATAGGGTGTCATAGTGTGATAAGGTTTCAATCAGCTCTGCTTGTTGTTTTTGTTGGCTAATGTCTTTTACGGAAAGCATCAGCGAGCTGTTTTCTCCTTCATCGAGCCTGACTGCCTCAATGGCACAAGGTAGCGTGTTTCCTTTATAGCAGCGCAGGGCCGTCTCAAAGTGAGTCACATCACGAGGGCCTTGCTGATAGAGGGAATTAAGACGTGCGAGCGTGCTCTCATCATTACGGCAGAGATCACGAATGGATAAGCTGGTAATTTGTTCTCGTTCGTAACCCAATAAATCCAATAGCGCTTGATTAACATCGATAATTTGATCATCCATTAAGATAATCATTCCCAAGTGCTGGCTGTGGTACAAGGCATCGAAGCGCGACAGCGTTTCCTTGAGTTGGCGTTCTGTTTTTGATGACGCGTGTGCTAGCGCCTTAATTTGCTCGGTAATATGGGTGAATGTGTCTTTGCGTTTGTGCGGTAACGGGCCGTCGCCGAGGAGGGCACTGACATCGCGCTCAAAGGAAATAAACTGTTTCGCGATTTTCCGGCGATAGAGTATAAAAACGAGTACGCCAATTAGTGATGTGATAGCGAGCATCGTCATGATCAAATACTGGAATACTTGCCTACCTTTTTGATAGTAACGCCGCTGTTCGGTGGTTTTCAGGGTCGCAACAATCTGATTATTTAAATCGTACAAAGGGGTGTAGCGAGTCAGCTTGGTGTCGGTACGAACAATATGCTCGCTGGTTTCAATTTGTTTCAGAATTGCACCTTCAAGCAGGCTGTTGTCGCCGGTAAGGATGTTCTCATAGGCAGATGGGAAACGTCCGGTGAGCGCTTGGCCCCATACCATCCAACCCACCGCAGGCGCTGTGCCTGAGCTATCACGAATGGGGTTGAGACTGATCACCCAAAGGCGATTATCTATCTCTAACAGGCCGGAAAGTGGCGTCAGGGCATCATCAGGCAGCGATTGCGAAATATGCTCACGGATAGCGGCTGATTGATAAATGCGTTGGATAAACTCACGTTCATCATCGTTATTGAGCACCCGAGCCTCCACCACGCGACCGTCTAAATCAGCAAAACCCATCATACTCAACCCGAGTGAAATCAGTGTATCGGCCTCGAGATTGCGGCTGGCATATTGTTTATTCCCGTTGGTGAGTAGCGTATAGGTGTCATCCCAATAGGCCCAATCGACGGCGTACTCAACTTGGTTATCAACCACGCGTTGGATAACGGCTTTTGCCTGCTGGTTGGCACGGGTTATCTCTATGTCTTCTAAATGGTTAATACCAAACAAAAAGAAATAGCGAGTCACTAATAAGCTGCTAAAGATGATCCCAACAATACCGAGAAGGAAAATCAGTGCGGCTTTGCTGTGTAGGGTGACAAACAACGTACGTGCCATGCAAAAACCTAATATAAAAGCGAGGAGTGGCGATCTGCCGTCCATTGAAAATAGGCAAGGGTTAAGGAATGATCAATAAAGCAAGGAGATATCGCCCACACTCTGGGACTTTACAGTGTAAATATTCACCTCTTAGTGACACTGTCACATTTTAGTCTTATGTGAATAAGGGAAGAGTCCGTGGGGAAATAAGAATGAAGATTGGAGAGAGAAATACCTCGCCCTGAATCATGGAAAGCGTTCAGAGCGAGGTAACGTGCCGAGATGGCGAGCGCTTAATGGGTTGACGATTCAAGCTGCCAGCTGTGATTGATCGCTTGGTTATCACGTTTCGGCGCTTGGATAGTAAAGGCAATGCATAGCGAGAGCGCGATCATCACCAGCATGACACTGAACGCGGCGATAAAGCCACCAAATAGCGCTGCAATGACAGAGCCCATAAAGCTGCCCACACCAAAGCCAAGATAAATAAACCCGTAGTTCTGGCTGAGGTGATTCATACCAAAATAGTCGCTGACTAAGGTTGGGAAGACCGTAATTGCGCCACCAAAGCTGAATGCGACACAAGCAACTGATAGATAGAAACTGTATTGGTCAAGTGGCATAAAGCGGAGCATGCCGACACCGGCGGCGCAGACTAACAGCGCTAAGCCAACCACTTTGCTGCGTGCCATGCGGTCAGACAGCACACCCAGCACCAGACGGCCGCCTAGATTTGCCAGTGCGATAATGGCAACGGCTTCCGCAGCGGTGGCAGCATCAAGGTGGACATAAAGTTCACCCACATCTTTAGCGACGCCAATGACATAAAGCCCACTCATACAAATCGTGACGAATACTGTGGCAAGCAGCCAAAATTGTGGCGTTTTAAAACACTCTGAGAGCGTGTAATCGGCAGGTGCATCGGTCTCAGACGCGTTTGTAGCTGCTTTTTGCTGTGGTGCATCGTGCATCAGTGCGCCGCCAATCACGACCATGACACAGGCCAGAACTGCCCACATTTGAAAGCTGAGTGCTGCACCGCCTGCGGCTAAAAAGTATAGATTGATGTATTTAAAACCTAAGCTGCCTAACCCATAAGCGCCAATGGCACAAGCTGAGGCAAGCCCTTTGTTTTTTGGAAAAAAGCGTACGCAATTGGAGAGCGTCATGAGATAGCCAGTACCGTCAGCCAAGCCAATCAGAAGGCCGGCGGTCAGATAAAGTAGCCATAGTTGGCCGACGACAGAGGTTAGTGCGAGGCTGGCGCCAAGCAATAAGCCTGCGCCGATAGTTACACGGCGCACACCAAAGCGTGCTTGCAGATGGCCGGAAACGGAAGACGCTAACGCCAGTGCCAGTGTCATAATACCAAAGGTGAAAGCCACTTGGCTGACAGGCTCATTAAGTTGGGCTGCAAGGGGAGCATTAAACAGGCTCCATGTATAGACAGAGCCAAGTGCAAATTGGGCTAATACAGTGCCAAGCAGGGTTTTCATGCCGGGGGATAAACGTGCGTTCATGGTAACGCTCCAGGGTTTTATCTATTGGGAACACCCCCAAGATACGACCCTGAATCCCCACATCAAGAGTAGGTGAAAAAGATAAAATGAGCTGCAGTTAGCGGGCATGAACTGCAGCGAGATGGCATGAATTACAACTGCATGCGTTCGCGAAACGCCTTCAGATTGCTGCGACTGACCAGCACGGGATGAGGAATACCGGGAAGAAAAACGTGGTAAGTGCTGTTTAAGCCCGGTGCAATCTCGGTGATTTTATCTAAGTTAACGCAGTAAGAGCGGTGGCAACGGAAAAAGTTGGCTGGCAATTGTGTCATCAATTCACTGATGGTGTAGGGCACATAGAACTCGCCATCTGGGGTATATACCAAGGTGGTCTTTTCGTTGGCCGCGGCATAAAGAATGTCGGCGGTATCAGTAATACGGATCCGGTTATCGCGCATTAAATGCAAGGTATGGCGTTGCTCTGTAAGAGTATCAGCAGGAGTAGCTGCGATAGCAAGCTTGTCGAGCACGCCTTTCACGCGCGTTTCATTGAGCGGCTTAAGCAAGTAATCAAATGCCTCAAGCTCAAATGCATCTGCTGCATGCTCTTTGTACGCGGTGGTAAAAATCACAAAGGGCGGGCGTGCATCCGCGTGTAAACTGCGCGCCAGCAACATGCCATCAATGGAGGGGATGTTGATATCTAAAAACAGCACATCCACTTTGTGGGTCTGCAGATATTTAAGCGCTGCTAACCCATCATCAAAACTCTCGGTGATAGTAATAGCACTGTGCTTTTCAATGAGGTATCTCAACTCTTCTTGAGCAAGATATTCGTCTTCAACAATGACAGCGCGCATTATGCCTCCTTGTTTTCGACTGTAAATGATACCCGCGTTCCTGGATGAAGTGGCTCGACGGTGAGGCCTTGACCATAGAGTAAGATCAAGCGCTGATGAACGTTCATCAAGCCAATATGATGGCTGTCGATGGTGCCATGATAAAGCTGTTCAACGATATTTGGGTCGATGCCCACGCCGGTATCTGTAATGCTAATTTCTGCGCCGCGTTCAATTGCCCGGACTGCAATGGTGACATCACAAGGACGGCGAGAAGGTTGAAAACCGTGGCGAATGGCGTTTTCTACCAGCGGTTGTATCAGTAAAGGCGCAATATTAATGTCGGTCGTTTCAATATCAAAGTGAACGGAAAGTTTGTCACCAAAACGAGCCTGCTCTATTGCCACATAATCTTTGACTTGCTTGATAGCATCCGTAATAGGGATGAGATCTTGTGTGCGCTCTAAATTGTAACGCATAAAGTCGGCTAGATTGGCAATCAAGCCACGGGCGTCATCCGGACGCAACCGGATCAAGCTGGAGATCGCGTTGAGAGCGTTGAACAAAAAATGTGGGTTAATTTTACTTTGTAGTGCGGCAAATTCGGCTTTACTGGCCATTTCTTTAAGCTTTTGTATGCGCGCTACTTCCATCTGGGTTGAAATCAATTGCGATAAACCAATCGCCATTTCTTGCATCGGGCGACGAATACGGTGAGGTTGACGATAAAACACCTTTAAAGTCCCGGTGACGACGCCATTTTCCCAAAGCGGAATGATCAACAAAGAGCGAAAGTCATGCACGTTGAGATCATTGCTGATGATTTGTTCACCGGTTTTTACCGCTTGCTGAGTCAGGCGACTAATTTGGTGGTGGGCATCAATATATTGCTCCTCACCAATGCCAACATACGCTAACACATCAGCGGTATCGGTAATGGCAACCGCATCGGCACCGGTGTCTTTACGAATAATACTGCACGCTTTGGTTAAGCCTCGTGTTTCACCGCGCCGGAAGTAAGGCAACGTACGGTTAGCAATATCCAGCGCTTGTTTGGCTTGCTGGGCGGCGAGGTGTTCTTTTTCATCATCGATGTACTGTACCAGTTGGATGATCAGGCCAATACAGACGGTACCCGCAATCATCGGAAAGCTAATGGTCGCGACAATGTGTTGGGCTAGAGCTTGGTCACTCGCCAGTAAAAGAATCAGCAACATGGTCAGCGATTCACAGATCATTCCCGCTAAAATGCCATAACGGGCATAGTGCTGTTTATCGGCGCGATAATGGATCAGGGCAGACAGGCACCCAGCAATAATGCTGGCGATCAAACAGGCTTGTGAGGTTGGTCCGTCAATATCAATCAGGTAGCGGTGAATACCTGAGACGAYGCCTGCTGTCACACCCACCCAAGGGCCAAACAAAATGCCCCCAGCGACGATGGCGATGATTCGCACGTTAACCAGTGATCCATCTACATTGACACCTGTGTAGGTGCTGAACAATGCAAACAACACGAACAACGCGGCAATCAGCGCCGTTTCCATCGGATGGCGCTGGGTTTTCTGCACAATGGTTTGGATCAGGTGGGTGCGAGTGAGCCAAAACAGCGCCATAAGGAGAAGGGCGGCGCGTTCAAACACAGCCAGCAACATTAAAAATTGGTCGTTGTACATAATCGAGCGAGGCAATGAGCAAAGAGGCGGCAGTATACACCCTTCGTCATGCCATCGATACTGACCTAGCGCAAGCATCATGGTGTACAAGCAGGCGAAAATAACGTAAGTGCCTTACCATGATGCACACTTTCGCGCGCTATTCGACCGTAACGCTGCGTAAAATAAAGGCGCTTTGATAAACCATGGCGTCGGTTTTAGGCGCTTGATGATAACCTTTTGCAATTACCATGATGGTGGTTTCGCTGGTGGTGGAGGTATTGCCGTAGCCGTAATCCCACTTCTTATCTTTACGCTCGCTATATGTGGCGTGGCTGCCTTTATTGTCAACGTGTAGCTGCTCTTCACTTAAGGTGAAGTATGGATAGCCAGCGTTTTGTGCCAGCTCTGCGGCTTTGCGCAGGGCGTATTTATGGGCAATGGCCCGGTCGGTAAAGTCATTACCCACAAAACTGATGTGCCACGTGTCTTCGCTCACCGCTATCACATCAAAGCCCATGCCGAATGACCAAAAGTTCTTCTCGGTTGAGTAAGGCGTTGCACAACCGGCCAACAGCAACACTGACAAGAAGAACCAACCGCGCGTTTTCATAGTAACTCCAAGATGATTGAGAAAGGCGCGTATCATAGTGCGTGAGACACATACCGACTAGCGGAATTTTGTATGACTCTGTCAGCGGTTTGTCAGCCGAAAAAAAACCGACGCCTTGATGGCGTCGGTTTGCATGTTACGTATAGAATTCGACAGGCGCGAAAGTCGATTACTTACGGCGGCAGAACTCCGCAATCACAAACATGGTTTGGCCGTTTACTTTACCCTGTACATGGGTCGGATCATCGGTCAAGTTAATGCCACGGATCACGGTGCCTTGTTTGATCACTTGGCTTGAGCCTTTAACAGGCAAATCTTTAATCACGGTCACGTCGTCGCCTTTTTGCAGTGCGACACCGTTAGCGTCCAGCACTTTGACTTCTTCGATATCTTGCCCCGTTTCTGCCCACTTACGGACATCGTCTTCCATGTACATCATGTCGAGATTATCTTGTGCCCAGCTTTCGCTAGAAAGACGAGAAAGTTGGCGATAGGCAACCACTTGAACCGCAGGCTCTTGGCTCCACATGCTGTCGCTTAGACAACGCCAGTGGTTCACGTCCATGTTTTCCGGGCTGCTAAGCTGATCATGACAAGTGCCACAGACCAAAACGCAGCTGTTGGCTGTGGTGTCTGGCGAGTACGGGACTTCATACACAGAGAGGTTGTCTTGGCTGGTGCAAAGTTCACATTGGCCGCCACTGCGTGCCTGAAGCGTTTGTTCAATACTCATGTTTTATCTCACAACGGGCAGGGAGGTCCCTGCATTAACAATGAGGCAGAGTGTAATCGCTGACATAAATTCTTACAAGTTATAAGGGATTGAGTCAGCGAATAGAGTGGCTATATATGTCGAGTAACGCAAAAACAAAAATGCCACGCAAACGCGTGGCATTGTTTCAATCAAGGTTATGTAACGTTAGGCGTTAGCCGTGTCTTGCTTTACCACTTCATGGTGATCGAAAACACTTTTATCTTGGCCACCGGTTAAACGCGAGGTGAGAGTGCCGGCTGTCATTGAGCCACTCACATTCACAGCAGTACGGCCCATATCAATCAAGGGTTCGATAGAAATCAGCAAGCCGGCAAGCGCAACAGGCATATCCAATGCTGAGAGCACGATCAGTGCCGCAAAGGTGGCGCCGCCGCCTACACCTGCAATGCCGAATGAGCTCACAGTGACAATCGCAACCAAGGTGGCGATAAAGCCCGGATCGAGTGGGTTAATACCAATGGTTGGCGCAATCATGACCGCTAGCATGGCTGGATACAGGCCGGCACAACCATTTTGACCCATGGTGGCACCAAATGAGGCGGAGAAGTTGGCGCTGGCCGGATCATTGCCCAAGTTCTTCATTTGCGAGTCGATGTTAAGGGGAATCGTGGCCGCACTTGAACGAGACGTAAAGGCAAACGTCAGCACTGGGAGCACTTTTTTCAGATATTGAATCGGGCTCATGCCGACAAGGCCAATCAATACCAGATGCATCACCAGAATGGCACCCAAGCCTACATAAGAGGCAACCACAAAGTTCGCCAGCTCAAGAATTTCGCTCACGTTTGAGCCAGCCACCACTTTGGTCATTAGAGCCAAAATACCATAAGGCGTGAGGCCGATGATCATACGTACCAAGGCACGAACAAGCTCTTGTGCCACTTCCATAAAGCGTTCAAAACGCTCGCCGAGTTCAGGCTGAGTACGTGACAAGGTGACACCAGCCATACCAACGAGTGCTGAGAAAATCACCACAGCGATGGTTGACGTCGGGCGGCTGCCAGCGAGATCTGCAAATGGGTTTTGCGGGAAGAAAGAGATAACCATATCCGCCAGTGATAAGTCTTCGACTGAGCCCAAGCGTTGCTCCAGAGCAGCACCGCGCGCCATCTCACGCGCCCCTTGTACGATATCTTGCGCAGACAAACCGAACAGGTTGCTCACGAATACACCAATGAGCGCAGAGGCAGCGGTCGTGGCAAGCAAGATGCCGATGTTCAGGCTAGAGATTTTGCCCAGCGAGCCAGAGTCTTTCACTTTCAAAATCGCGCCGATAATTGACACGGTGATCAACGGCATGATGATCATTTTAAGCAGGCTGACGTAGCCGGACCCGACAATATTGATGTAGCCAATGGTTTCGCGTGTGATTGCACCGTCGGCACCGTATAGCGCTTGTAGGGCAGCACCAAATGCGACCCCTAAGCCGAGGCCTGTAAACACACGTGTGGATAAGGATTTTTGTTGCTTGTGCAATTTGACAAGCACCGCCAGCAACAGCGCAAAAGCGATCAGATTTAAAAGGATAACTGTCATAGTCGGCGTTCCAATCTAGAGAATTATAATAATTTGAGCGTGAGATCCCGCGGATGTCGCTAATGGATCGATATTGCCTCGCATCTTATGCCGACTGGTGCACATAATGAAGACATATGTCACAGTGCAATTAGATAAAAAAAGCACTTGTTAAAACCAAATCGAATATGGCGCAACGATTGCGCGACTATTGATGGTATAGTGTCCAATAGAAAGTATGTATTAGGTCAACCTATTCTAAAACCGGTGTTCGTTCTATTAATACGACAAGGCTTCCGGTAAGGTGGCGACGTGTGTTAATCCCGAGACGCCGTGATGATTGGTGTAGCAAACATTAGGAGTGGTGTGTTATTGACGTAAAGGATCGCAAATGAGCAGAAAAGTCTATTTTTCAACGCCGGGTCGTTTTAGCGCTAAACGCGCACTCGTGGGAGCGGTAAGCCGTTGTCATCATCGCTTGGCACCTCGTCATGCTAAAAAAGTGGCACGTAAGCTCTTTCTCACTCCAACCCGCAGTCCAATGGCAAACCCAGAACCGGAAGGCTTGGTGCGTGCGCAAGTACAAAGCCAAGAAGGGTTGTTGCAAATGTATAGCCTTGGCGCTGGGCCAACTTGGTTGCTCACGCATGGCTGGTCGGGGTCTGCCAGCCAGTTTTTTCCACTGATGGCGCATATCGCGTCACTGGGCTTTCGTGCGGTGGCATTTGACCATCCTGCCCATGGTCAAAGCGGTGGAGAGGAGAGCCATATTCCCGGCTTTGTGCAGGCAATCAATGATGTATTAGATCAAGTTGATAATGTTTCTGGGATCATTGCACATAGTATGGGCGCTGCCGCGGTACTCGAGAGCCAGCATCCTCAGATGGATGATTTACCGCTCTTTTTGGTCGCACCTGTGCTGAATTATCGCGAGAATTTATATGCCACAGTCCGAAAATCGGGGTATTCACTGAAGCTGTTTGATGAAATTGTCCGAGAAGTGGGGGATCAACATGGTTATCCGATCGAGACCATTGAGCCGCTCGAAAAATTGTCACGTCGCCGTCATCCGGTGGTTATTGCCCACGATAGAAACGACCGTTTTGCTTCCTTTACCGTCACTGAAAAAGCCACTGACTATCCACATGTGACTGTGCTAGCTACCGAAGGGTTAGGGCATGGGCGTATTCTTACCAGTGACGTCGCCTTGCAGGCATTTACCGACTTGGCGGCAAAGATGAATCCAGCGGTACAAAGCGTAGAAGCACAAACTGAAAATAAAAAGGCATCAGCCTAAACCGATGCCTTTAGTGCCTTTAGAAGGTGCGATGTTATTCACCCGCGATGGATAAGCGGGCGAAGCGGATGCGTGGCGCAAAGAAGGCGCCATCATAGTTGGGTAACACGGTATTGCCGATCGCATCTATCTCATTGAGCATGGTATAGAAGTTACCAGCCACCGTTATCCCGCGAACCGGACGAACGCGTTTGCCATCTCGGCAAACAAACCCACTTGCACCGAAAGAGAAGTCGCCACTGATGGCATTCGCGCCTGAATGTACCCCTTGCAGTGATACCAACTCAAGGTATTCACCGGCATGCACATCCGCATCACTATGCCTACCTGCGGCAATCACATCATGACGAGAAGTGACATCCAAACCGCCTTTAGGGCTGCGACCCGCGTTAGCCGTATGGGGAACACCAAAATGCTGCGCCGTGGCGCTGTTGTGTAAAAAGCCGACTAAGACGCCGTTTTCAATCAAAGGCGTGTCGGCGGTGGCAAAGCCTTCGCTATCAAACGCTTTAATACGCATCCCGCCATCAAGCCTTGCTACATCGGTGATGGTAAGCGCACTATCTGCAACGGGCTTGCCGACTTTTTTTCGCCACGGGTTGGTTCCGCGCTTGGCGGCATCACCGGAGAAGCAGCTGCCGAAGGCGCCCAGCAATTCGTTGAGACAATCATGCTCAAAAATCACCGGATACGAACCGGTTTTCACTGGGCCACCCTCAAGCAAGGCGTCAGCGGTTTGGTAGGCCAGTTGGGTCGCATGGGCGAGATCAAGATCAGCAAAGCGGCGTGATACTGACGCGCCGAGATGCATCGCTTGCTTACCGTCGTGATTGAGCAGTGCTGCGGTGTAGCAACTAAAGCTACGTTCGCTGTGATAGCAGCGTGTGCCTAAGGTATTGGCAAGCAACTGATATTGGGTTTGCTCACTGTAACCATTGTAGGGCGCACCCGTTGCGCGGGGTTGGCTAACTACCTCTTGCTCAAGGGCCAGCGCCAACGCAATCTTGTCTTCAATCGGGGTGTTATCTGCTTGCAGTAAGCTAGGATCTTGTTGATCAATTTGCTGCCCTTCAGCGCGAATTTGCTGATCCGGATCGGCCTTGGTAAAGCTTGCGTTGGTGAGTGCGGCGTTCACCATGCTGGCAAGGCTGTCGCTATCGAGTGATTCTGAATAGCTGGTGGCGACTTGATCCCCTTTTACCACCCGCACGCCGATCACTTGACCGGCGGTGACTTTGTGCTCGGAGAGATCGCCTTGGTCGGCTTTGAGTGACAAGCTTTCGCTGGCGTTGGCAATCACGTCTGCTTGCGCACCTTGCTGTTTCACCAAGCTGAGGACCTGATCGACGGCATCGCTTAGGGTTGCTTTAATGGTTTGCTCACTCATGCGTTACCGCCTCCTACTAGGATGTTATCGACTTTCAATGCAGGTTGGCCCACGGTGGTGGGGACTGAGCCGCTCACCGAGCCACACATACCGGCAGCAAGGGCAAGATCTTTGCCGACCATGCTGATTTCTTTAAGCACCTTAGGCCCCGTACTGATTAAGGTGGCAGACTTGAGTGGCACAGTGATCTTACCGTCTTCGACCAAGTAAGCTTCTTGGACCGCAAAGTTAAACTCGCCGGTGCCGGGCTGTACTGAGCCGCCCCCCATCTTCTTGGCGTAGATGCCACGCTCCATGGAGCCAATCATGGCGTCTAAGCTGTCGTTGCCGGGCTCAATAAAGGTGTTTCGCATCCGCGAGGTCGGTGCGAATTTATAAGACTCACGTCGGCCAGAGCCGGTGCGCGCATAACCGGTTTTCAGGCTGCCCATGTGATCGACCATAAAGGAGGTGAGCTTACCGTCTTTGATCAACTGGGTATGCTGGGTTTCCATGCCTTCATCATCGATATTGATTGAGCCCCATGCATTCGCCAAGGTGCCATCGTCCACCGCGCTCACCACAGGGCTTGCAATCATTTCGCCCATTTGGTCATGGAAGACGGAAGCTTGCTTAGCAACCGAGGTGGTTTCTAACAAGTGGCCACAGGCTTCGTGGAAAATCACCCCACCAAAGCCGTTGCCAATCACCACCGGCATTTCGCCCGATGGGCAAGCTTGGGCACCGAGTTTAACCAACGCTTGTCGTGCGACACGCTCGCCAAGCTCAACCGGATCGATATCCTGATGGAACTCCCAGCCTGTGAGTGCACCGGGAGCATCAAAGCCCGTTGACTGTTCCTCACCGTTAGTTGCGACCGCTGTAGCGGCAATACGCGTGTAGTGGCGGGTATCTGTAACATGCAGGCCATGAGAGTTAAAAATCTCGACCTGTTGCTCACGTTGGCCGACACGACCAATAATTTGGGCGATTTTATCGCTCTCGGCACGAATACGCGCATCCACTTGGCGTAAGAACGCCACCTTATCGGCCACATGTTGATCTGCCGATAACGGCTCAGACACCGGATGTTTGTCATTTAAATGGGACAAATTAAGTGGACCAGCGGTGGCGATTTGATCGCGCTTATCACGCGCACACAGCAAGCTGGTGACTTTTTTCAATTGTTCTTCATCGCGGCTGTTGGTGTAGCCATAAAGCACTTTGTGGCCGAAAAACAACCGGATACCAATACCAAAATCAATCCCTGAGCTCACTTTATCCACCTCACCAGACAACAGCTCTACGTTGCCTGAGTGATGGCGTTCGACAAAGAGTTCGGCGAAATCCGCGCCTAAAAACAGGGCATGGTCAATCACCGACTTTGCCGTTGATGGATTCAGCATACTTCCTCCTAAGAAGTGTGTTAGCGAACCTTTCATTCTACCAAGCTTTTATTGGTAATGATCACCACTTGCAGTGAGTGCATGATATTTCATCATTTATTGTGCCATTCACTGACCTGCACATGGACACCTTCCATGCGTGTGACCAAAAGGCGACGAGTGTGGCGCAATCCGTTACACTACGCCGATACAAGTAAGGAGCGGATAGAATCATGAGTCAGATCGCAGCCAACATTATCACTGGATTTCTTGGCGTGGGGAAAACCACGGCGATTCGTCATTTATTAGCGAATAAACCCGAGCATGAGCGTTGGGCTATCTTGGTGAACGAGTTTGGTGAGGTGGGTGTCGATGGCGCTATCCTCTCTGAACAAGGTGCGCTGGTAAAGGAAGTGCCGGGCGGATGCATGTGTTGTGTGGCTGGCTTACCCATGACAGTGGGGCTAAATACCTTGCTCGCCGAGCAGCCGGATCGGATTTTGATTGAGCCGACCGGACTCGGTCATCCTAAAGACATTATTGGTAAGCTGACTCAGCCGCCTTTCGATGCCACCTTGTCGCTGGGCGCGACCATTACTTTGGTGGATCCGCGTTGTATTGATGATGTGCGCTATCGTGAAAATCAAAACTTTCATGATCAAATCGCGCTCGCGGATGTGGTAGTGGCCAATAAGCTTGACCAGTGTAGCGAGGCGCAAATCGCCACCTTTTATAATTATGTCGCCGCGTTTGATGGCGAGAAGAGCTTGGTAACCGGCGTTGAGCAGGGGGCGCTCGAGACCGCGTGGCTTGCGTTACCGCGTCATGCCCGTCAAGCGCACTATCATCACCATCACAACGATGCTGAGCCGATGACCACACTCGCTCTGGGCCCGGACGATACCTATACCCGCAAAGAAAACCAAGGGCAGGGTTATGTCAGCTGCGGCTGGTTGTTTGCCGCGCACTGTTGCTTTCCCTTTGATGCTTTATATGGGCTATTAAGCAACATCAACGCCCAACGGATTAAAGCGGTGGTCAATACAGACGAGGGGTTTTACGCGTTTAACGTCGCCAATCAGGTGGTTACTGTGACGCCTATGTCGATTGAACAGGCCGAGTCGCGCATCGAAGTGATCGATACCGACGCCTTACCTTGGGATGAGCTAGAGTCGATCCTGCTTTCTTTCCTTACCCCGTCCCACTAACTGGCATACACAGATCTTGCCAACGGCGCCTTCTTATCCGATAAAAAACCGGCCCAAGTGGCCGGTTTGTCGTGTGTCGCTTGTTCGTCGCGGCTAGCTGGCGTATTTGGCGGTGAGCACCTGCCAGCTACGTTTTTGTTGCTGAAAACGCACCTTTAAATCTTTGTATTGCTGAGTCAATTCGGCGTTTTCGACTTTTTCGCGCAGCTTGTCACGCTCGAGCGCTAACAGCTGTTTTTTCAGCGTATAGTAATCCGCCATTTTGGCGACCAAGGCATCATACTCTTGTTGCAGGATTTGCAGACGATGCGATGCGTGTGGTTTGTCACTGAGCTGCTGTGTGACGCGCTGCAATTGCATGGTCGCACGCGCTTTTTCAATCTTCTCTTCGGGGGTCACGCGCAGCTTTTCCGCTAGGCCCAGCCAAGATGCGGTTTTGATCAGCCATTTAGTGGGATCAAACTGCCACCAGCGAATGCCGTTGCGGTAGTCGTTCTCAAAAATATGGTGAAAATTGTGGTAGCCCTCGCCAAAGGTCATTAAGGCAAGCACGCCATTATCCCGCGCGGTATTTTTATCGGTATAAGGCTGGCTGCCCCACACATGCGCCAGTGAGTTAATGAAAAAGGTGGTGTGGTGGCTTAGCACCAATCGAGTAAAGCCGACCAGTAAAATCGCGCCCCAAAGGTCGCCATGGAGCAAACCAAACGCGATAGGGAAGCCAAAGTTGGTGGCCAGTGTCAGCGCAAGGTAGTGCTTGTGTTGCCACATCACGATCTTATCTTTTTGCAGATCGCGGCAGTTGCTGTAGTCGCCGTAACGGTTGGGATGGTATTCGCGCAGCATCCAACCAAGGTGTGAGAACCAAAAGCCGCGTTTGGCCGAGTACGGGTCAACATCGTTGTCATCGACATGGCGATGGTGAATGCGGTGATCTGATGACCAATGAAGCGCGCTGTTTTGCAGCGCAAATGCCCCACCAATAGCGAAGATAAAGCGCAAAGCCGGATGGGCTTGATAGGTTTTGTGGGCCCACAAGCGGTGATAACCGGCGGTGATCGATAGGCCACAAAAGCTGAATGCGACAATCAGCGCAGTGATCTGCATCCAATCAAAACCATGATGCCATGCCCACAATGGCGTACCAATTGCGGCAATCAAAAAAGTAAGCGTAAACACGCTAATGTTTAACCAGATTAAGCGTGGTTTCTGAGGGGGAGAGGTTGAAGCCTTGGTATCCATAACTCGTTATCTTTATTTAAGCGTACACTTGTACGCTAGAATAGATGCGTGCTACAGCTTGGTCAAGCATTCCCCGCATTGAGTCGTCACAAAATTGTTTCTGTTTTTGTCCTTCGTCCGTTACTTGTTGAGATAGCTATACTTAGCTTTCACGAGACGATGTGACGAGTACGATGTTAACGATAGTCACGGTGAAGGTTTGCCGTTTTCTGCCGATAACGGTCATAAACACTGGATTGATTTTTCGATTAAAAATAGGCGGATAAGCATGATGTCCTATCCGGCTATTCCGCACTTTGTGAAAACCATGGGTCACCGGGTGGTGAGCTACATTCTCAATGTCACAGAGGCGGAAGGCCGACTGATCTTGATGCAAAAATTGGGGCTAAGCCGCACACAGCGCGACACACTCAACCAATATGTCGAGCTGTGTCGACAGCTACGTGTGTCCGCGGTGGAGCAGGGGGAGAGCGAGCAATCTTTCTTCTATCGTCTGCCCCATGTGATGCAAAATGGTCGTCATATTTTCAATGTGTGGCGCGCACAACAAGGTGGAGAGTTGGCAACGCGTGTTAATAGCGTTGATCCGCTTATTAGTGCTTTTTGTCAGCTTGCCGGTGAGCTCTATCCACTCTTTTTGATCAAAGCGGGCCACCGTCCTCATCTTTTCTATCGTGGGGCAGGTTACTTAACGGCTGCTATCGAACAGTTCCCAATCAGTAAGATTGTGCAAAAGCGTATTTTGTCCGATCCGTCTCTCGAGCGCTTGTTTGACGCCATAGGTAATGATCCTCAGCAAACGTTCGGTGACTACAAAGATGCGACCGGGCATCGTGGTGTAGTGAGTTTGGCGAGCTTGCCGGTATCGATTTTAATCAACAGTTATGACTTGATGCGGATCCGCGGGATAGTCTCTGCGGATCGCTTTGTCAGCACTGTACAAGAAATGTTGGATATCGCCCGAAGTCTTGCCGATGGCGAAGTGGCACATATTCCGATGTTTGTTGGATTTCGTAATGCGGCACTCACCAACTTAGCGGAATTGGATACCAAATGGGGAAGCATTCGCCGCTATACCCCGAGTATTGCTGAATATGTACTTCAAGCACCGGGGTTAATGGCCAAACGACGCAATAACGGCTTTATGTTGGAGTCGGGCTATGCGTTTGCGATCAACTTTGGTGACTTCCTCGAAGATGACGATTGGCCAGATGAAGTGATGGATGCGAATACCGATCAGCAAACCACGGAGCTCAATATCACTTTGTGTATGGCGCTTTGCTACCTCACAGAATACAAACCCTTTGTCGCGCCCGAGTGGGTCTGGCGCATAGATCCTTTTTCACTGGATAACCGTCGGCAAGATTTTGGCTCAGTGGCCGAAACTAGTGATCCTATCGCGATAGGTGAACTCGATTTGGTGGACATCGAGCGTTGGAGCATGTTGGTCGATGATACGGATTCGAGCGGCATTCGTTTAGCCATGTCCCGCTTATATGCCGCGGCAAAACGTCCCAACACGCAAGGGGCGCTGGTGGATGCGATTATTGCGTTGCGAAATATTTTTGCTGCTAGTGATGACATGGCGCGCATTGAATCCGCGGCGCGCCATCTTGTGAATGCGCCGTTAGATATTTCTATGATTAGTGCACTCGCAGAGGATTGGCAGGCGCTGTTGACGGGCGAGTTTTTTGAAGACCCAGAAACGATCAGTGAAAAGGTGAACGATTGTGTTCAGCTTTGTTTGGTCTGCCTGCATCATTTGTACTTACAACACCCTCACTTAATCAGTCGCGCGGATCGCCTTCAGGCTCTGTGTGACTTGGCTGAAACCCAAACCAGTGACCGATAAAGACAGTATTTTGACTGGTTTGCCCTCATCCCTGTTCATCTTGGTTTATGCTTACTGTGTTGACCCAGCCACACTCTCAGTTAAGAAGTCGACAAGGAGAGGCTTTTGACCACACAAATTCTGATCACTGATGATTCCGCATTGGCACGCAAGCAGCTCGCGCGAACCTTACCCAAAGACTTAGATGCCGAGGTGCACTTTGCCGAGAATGGCAAGGTGGCGTTAGATGTTTTAAACAGTCAGTCGATCGATATTATGTTCCTTGATTTAACCATGCCGGAATTGGATGGTTATCAAACCCTTGAAGCGATGCAAGCCGATGGGATGACAGTCCCTGTCGTGGTGGTGTCTGGTGATATTCAACCGCTCGCTCAGCAGCAAGTGCTTGAACGGGGGGCGAAAGACTTTGTTAAAAAACCTATTAGCCGCGAGCGCGTTGAGGCATTGATTAAAGCCGCGTGTGCCAAGGTTTTAGTGGCGAAGGAATTGCCGGTGAAGCATTAATGCTGATCAGCGATTCCAGTATCAGTGACATGATTGACTTGTTGGATTACCCCGATGACGGCTCTCTCGATAATGAGCTCGAGCTGTTAGTCGACATTAGTAATATCTTGATTAGTGCCTTTTTGCGAGGGCTCGGTGAGCAAGCTGCGCTCGAGTTTTCGCAAAGCTATCCGGCATTAATGGGGCAACATGTAGAAGCGGACTATTTGATAGCCGCGATGAAAGGCTCATGGAAACGCACGGTGACCATTGAAGTGAGCTACCAGATTGATGGCACCGAGATTAAGTGCGATCTATTGCTGTTATTACTGGATGAATCGCTACCTTTATTGGATGCGAAGTTGGCTTATCTGATGGACGAGGAGTAAGGCGATGACAGAAGATTTTGATCAATTCCATTGGATGCTCGATATGGTGCAACACATTGATATGGGATTGATTGTATTAGACAAAGATTTCCAAATTCAGATGTGGAACGGCTTTATGGTTCACCACAGCGGCAAACACGCCAAGGATGTGCAAAATCGCACCTTATTCGAGGTGTTTCCGGAAATCAACGAGCCTTGGTTTCGCGCCAAATCACAGCCGGTGTTTGAGTTGCGCTGCCGCAGCTTTATTGTCTGGCAGCAGCGCCCTTACTTGTTTCGTTGCCGTCACGTGCGTCCGATTACCGGGCAGCTTCCCTTTATGTATCAAAACGTCACTATGCACCCCATGGCCAATACACGCGGTGAGGTGAATCATATGTTTATTTCGATTCAAGATGTGACCAATGAAGCGTTAGCAAGTCAAACGCCCCGAGCCACTGCACCGACTCGAACTGCATCGTCGTAATGTTGGTCATTCGGCATCATCTTGCGGCGGGGGTGAGTGGGTATGTTCAGGATCGCAAAATGAATATGTTCCACCCTGTAATGAGCGTTTCGCATAGTACATCGCAGCGTCAGAGCAATTGAGTAGTCGTTCGACGGATTCGCCATGTTCGGGGTAGCAAGCAATGCCAATACTGGCAGAGATCCGCGCCTGTTGTCCGTCTCCCACGTCAAATGGTTTATCGAGGCTGGCAATAATTTTGGTTGCCACGCGCGCAGCATCGTCTGGCTGACTGGTGTACTCGAGAATCACTGCAAATTCATCCCCGCCGAGTCGTGCTAGCGTGTCGGAATTACGGATGCTATGGCCCATTCGTTTGGTGGTTTCAATGAGTACACAGTCTCCCGCATCATGGCCATAGGTATCGTTTATTTTCTTAAAGCCATCAAGGTCGATAAACAAAAGCGCAAAGTGAGCGCTTTGCTGACGTGCTTGAGCCATGACGACATCGGCACGTTGTTTAAACGCAACACGATTTAAAGCACCTGTTAAGGTGTCAGTATGCGCCATATGCTCGAATTGAAGATATAAGCGTTTGGTCTCATTGATGTCTTGATGGGTGCCGGCCATCCGCAGCGGTTGGTGGTTCCGGTCCCACTCCATAATCTTGCCCTTCGCCAAAATCCATACCCAGAACCCATCTTTATGTAGCATGCGGAATTCACACTCATAAAAGGGATTGTTGTCACTGAACGCCGCTTCTATCTCTTTGGATGCGCGGCTGAAATCGTCGCTATGACAGAGTTTCTTCCAGGTTTCAAAAGAAGCTGGGGTAAGCTCCTCTTTCTGGTAACCCAAGATTTCGGCCCAGCGCTCATTGATTACCAGCTCTCCAGAGGGAATATGCCATTCCCAGGTGCCCACATGGGTGCCGCGAATAATTTCATCGAGACGCCGTCGTTCGAGTTTTAGCTCGTATTCAGTCCGTCTGGATTTGCTCAGCACTAACCACATGACCGCGAGCCCTGCACCCAAAAGAAAGATAATCAGTGATGTAATGACGAGCTGATGATTTTTTTGCTTTTCGATTTGCTCGGTTTGTGCCGCGACCATCTGTTCGAGTCGGTTTTGATAATGCCAAAGAGATTCTTGCGTGGCACGGAAATCGCTGATATCAGCAATAATGGAGAAAAGTAGAGTGGCACCTTCAAACGTTATAGGAACCGAAGAGACTTCTACGGTGCGGGTAGAACCGTCGGCTATACGGTGGCGAAAAACAAAATAATTACGGTTTTCAAGTTTAGCCAGTTTGCGCTCTTCAGAAACCGCCTCTGGCGATAAATCGTTGATATCATTGATGCTCATTTGAGTCAATTCATCAATAGAGTAGCCATAAAATCGACTCGCGGCGGGGTTGGCGGCCACAATTTCACCACTGTCTGGCACGATCAGCATCATTACCAGCGTATTCTTTTCAAACATCTGATCGAATAGGTCGACTTGACTCTGTGGCGTGGCAAAGGCTACTGGCACAAGCAAGACGCTTAACAGAAACATCAACAACTGCTTCATCACAAGTGGTGTTCGCTGCGTATGGCCTAAAACTTAAGCGTAACATATAAGTTAATTTATTGTGTGATGCCTGTAGCCTAACGCGGCTGATATCCTTTGCATCAGCGTGATTCGGAGCAGTGTGTGATGCTCTTCACGATGTTAATCAAATGTTTACATTGATAAGGCTAACTAGGCTTTTGACAGCGTGGTGTCAAACGATGAGGCACCTGAGGAAGCGCCTTCACGCCTTTTTCTAGCGCTTGAATACGAGTGTCAGGCGATGGGTGGGTCGAAAGCAGCTCTGGCGGCGTTCCCTCTGAAGCCGCAGCCATGTTTTGCCATAAGGCGACACTCGCACTTGGATCAAAGCCAGCTTGATGCATGAGCTGTAGGCCAATTTTGTCAGATTCAGACTCCTGCGCACGATTGTAGGGCAGTAATATCCCCACTTGCACGCCAAGCCCTAAACCGGCCATTGCCATCGCAGCGTATGGGCTGTCAGACATTGACATACCTGTGATGGTGAGTCCCAGCGTGGCAAGTTGAGAGCGAGATAGGCGTTCGTTACTGTGATCGGCTAGTACATGTCCGATTTCATGCCCGATGACTGCCGCGAGTTGATCCGGAGTGTCTGCCACATTGAGTAAACCCGTGTATACGCCCACTTTCCCTCCCGGTAACGCAAAGGCATTGACCTGCTCGCTGTCAAACACCACTACTTCCCATTCGGAGAAATCTGCCTGTGGGGGCACGACGGCCAAAATAGCATCGGTGACACATTGTACATAGGCATTGATGGATTGGTCGGAACTAATCGGCTGAGACTGTTTCATCTCTTCGAAAGAGCGTTGACCAAGATTGGCCATTTGGTCACCGGAAAACAGTAATAGTTGATTGCGCCCGGTGGGAGAGTGTGCGCATGCTGAGAGCAATATCGTGAGGCTTGCTGACAAGAACACGGTTTTTGCGATGCGTAGCATGAGGGCTCCCTTTATGGTTATACTCGTTGATGATGGCAAGCTGCTGAAAAAACTAACGTATAGTAATCGACTGGGCGCCGTTTTCAATATCGGGCTGTCATGACATGTAGCTTGATCCCCACCCAATAGTATGACAAACATCCACAGCGACGATGAAAAATAGAGGCAAAGTGTGAGCATTTGGAAAAAAGCGATGTCATTGGAGGCTTTGAACGCTTCTTCGAGCAATACCCTGGTTGCTCACTTGGGCATAGAGTATACGGCATTTGATGAATCGAGCCTCACTGGGACCATGCCTGTGGCTCCCCATACCCATCAACCTTTAGGCATGTTGCATGGTGGCGCGTCTGTGGTACTCGCAGAAACGCTGGGATCGTTGGCGGCAAACATGTGTGTGCCTGAAGGTAAGTATTGTGTTGGGTTAGATATCAATGCTAATCACTTGCGTGCGATGCGAGAAGGGACAGTGACTGGCGTGGCAAGTCCTGTGCATCTTGGGGCAACCACTCAGGTGTGGAATATCACTATTCACGATGAGCGAGGTCGAGACGTGTGTGTAAGCCGACTTACGATGGCGGTGCTCACCGATAAGCGTGCCGATAAATCGTTGGAGGACTGAGGGAGATGGTGGTTGATATCGAACACGGTAAGCTAATCGTGACCGCGCATGAAGTGGTGATCAAATTGCCCGCAATGAAATTGAGTATGCAGGTTCAATCTGATTCGTTACAGATGATTGCGGATGCCAATGTGTTGGTGGCTGATGCTGGCGATGTTCGTTGGTCACTGCCGTTAAGTGCCCAACATATTGCGTTGATCTCAGATATTACCGGTATTCAACCGCAATAATCTGACTGAAATGAACGGCATCTTCCTCTGGAGGTTGTGAGAAAGGCACACTGTGCAAGCGTTAATCATCACTTGCACAGTGTCGCGGATTGGACGCGTGATTAACTGTGCGACGCGCTGACCTCGTAGCTGGTAAACTTGCGCACATTGATCACGCCTGTATCAAAGATCAGATACTGACCTTTGATCCCTTGTAACACACCACTGACTTCAGGGTGTTTATCAAAGTTATGCGAACTGATCTTGGTAGGGTGCTTAGTGACAGGGTAACTAAAGCTCAGGGCATCCAGCTCGGCGGGCTGAACCGCATCGCTACCGAACTGTAGACGAATATCCGCGAGCTCCGATTCAATCGCTTGAGTAAGTCGCGCCGCTTCGGCCTGGAGATCGAGCTGACCATTGTCGCCCTTTAAGATCGCGCGCCAATTGGTTTTATCCGCGACATGTTGTGCAATGGCGACTTCAACCAGCCCAGAAATATGGCGTGTTTTTACCCGAAACAGCGGAAGAGCCTGTGTGGCGCCTTGATCGTGCCAGCGGGTTGGCATTTGGTTAGCGCGAGTAATCCCGACTTTTAACCCAGACGTGTTGGCCAGATAGACGATGTGGTCTGTCATGCAGAACTGCTCTCCCCATTCTGGCTCGCGACACGTCCCTTGTGCATAGTGGCAGGTTTCAGGTTTCATAATACACATGTCGCAGCGGGCGAGCTTTTTCATGCACGGATAACAATGGCCTTGCGAGTAACTCTTTTTTGTTTTTCGTCCACACGCATCGCAAAAGATATTGCCAGTATGGGTCAGGGTTAGGGTTTGTCCAAGGAGAGGGTTGAGATGCAGCTCTTCGTCACCGACACGCAGAAAGTACTGTACCTCTGCGCCGGCTTCTGTGCGCATTTTATCTAAGGTTCCAATCACGACATTGCTCGTTTTAGTTTTATTAAGAGCGGCAAGTGTAGCAAATGGTGTGCACGGACGTCAGGTGGGAAAACACAGGCCAGCAGCTACTCGCCTGTGTTTAGATAATCTGCTAGCCGAGGCGGTCTTCAACCATTTGTTGGTTGTCGGTGGCATGTTCACGGTACAGGCTCACCGAGACGACTAACACTTCTTCTTGTGTGTCTTCGTTAATGTGTTCAATCACGAAATAGTCTGCGTCTTGATCTTGAACGCCACGCTCTGCTAAACGCAGCACATCTTCTTGAATGTTTCCTTGGATCTCGATATTGGCGGTCTTCTCAAAATCACCAAAATCGAGGGTGGATTTGGCAATCAATTCTGGCGCAGCAAATGCATTGAAAGAAAGCAGTGAAGCAAAAAGCATGGACATCGAGAGGATTTTTTTCATGACGCATCGTTAAGTCGGTGGATTTGCTGACAACCTAGCAAAATGGCGGCGGGAACGTTGTCAGCGCTGCGTTAAAACTGAAAGATTCGTACGTCACTGCTGACGAGTGACGCAATGATATCTGTTAGCGGGATGCGTCTTCTACATCATCGCTAAATACGTCGTCTTCCTCGAAGCCGGTAGCATTGCCGAGATAGTCGGCAAGCAGATCGTCATCGGTTGGGATCACGTGCTGTTGTAATGTATCCATGATGGTTCTCCTTGTGCTGCGCCTGTTTTCAAGGCTTAGCGGTTTCCCCTTTTAGTTTGTACATGGCAGTTAGCTGACTCAGGGTGCCAGATGACAGGTTGCGTCTTTTTACTAATTGACCACATTAAACGATTTAGATGGTTGATTGCCATCAGTGTATTCAGTCTATGGCGGCTCGATGTCAGTATTGTGACAAGTTAACCACAGCAATGATGTGCTTTGGGTTAGCGTTGCGACGTTGCTGGCGGAGTGAACTGCGCCACAACGGGACAATGGTCACTTAAACGGTAACGCATCACGGCATGGTAATCAAAGTGATGCTGGTAGCTGTATTGCCACTGCTTGACCAAAGGTTCACTGACTAAGATGTGATCCACCAAGCGGTTATACATGACTTGATTCCACGATTGGGTTCGATGGTTGTACCGTCTTGCCTTACAGCGCGCTCGGACAGACGCGGTGACATTTATTAAATGGGGCGGTGTGGGAGACGTTTCAACCAGACGCGCCTGAAAATCTCGCCAAACGGCATCATCACTCTCGCCAATGTAGCGATTAAAATCGCCCGCGACAACGACGTGTTCGCCCACATGATGACGATCACTCACCCAATCGGCGAGAACGCGCATCTGCTTGTTAAGTTTATCGCAGCTTCGGGTGCCTTGTGATTGATGAAAACAACCTGATTTCAGATGGACAGACAGCATATGAAACGGCGCTTGGTCAGGGGGCGTAATAATCACGTAAGTGGCGTAGCGTAGCGCTGGGACACCAAAAAAGCTGGGTAACGCGATCGCGCGAAGATCTTTTGGATCCGAAACGGTCCATCCATTGCGTACCGCAATGCCAGTCAGTTGTTGACTATTGGGCTTATCACGCAACGCGGGGTAGCGGTCAGAAAAGTAATAGGTGTATTGATCGCTGGGAACTACGCGAGCAAGTGCCGCCGGGCTATCAACTTCTTGAAACGCGAGCACGTCCGGCGAGAGCTGTTCAAAAACCGAGGCGAGTTGATGGTAGTCTTCGTCACCACGTTCTCCAGCGCGTTGATCGCCTTTTAGGGTTAACCATTCAAAGTTCCATGTTGCTATCGTCAGCGCAAAGCTAGGGCACGTTACCGCCCAAAGCATCACTACGATTCCAAACCGCCGGATCACAGTGGCGTAAACCTCAATTATGACTTCATAACTGTGATCTTACTTGAAGCCTGTAAGTCACATTTGATCGAACCCACAAAATGCGGACAAGGTTTGATTTTAACTAACAAAAGTCACAACAATTCATCACAACATTGATGACCTTGTACGCGTTTATTCCTCCGAATTTCTCTATTCGAAACTTCGATGATCTGTATCAACACAATGGCGACCCCACTTGCTATTAAATGCCACATCTTGTGTTGTTTGCTAGGTTTAAATCCAATATATGGTGATGGAGGGCATATGCCAGCGGTAATAAAGCGCGACGGAACACGCGTCTCATTTGATGCAGACCGGATTGTTCAAGCGGTAACTTGTGCGCGAGAATCGGCACAGCGTGCGCAGGGGACGCGTTCGTGTTCGTTATCGGATCAGGCGATTCGATCATTGGCCGATAAGATCGCAACCCAGTTCGCTGGCGAGAAAGAAGTGGATATCGACCATATTCAATATGCCGTGGAAGATGCGCTGATGTCTGGGCCGCATAAAGCGGTTGCACGTGCCTACATTGAGTATCGTCACGATCGCGATATTGCCCGTGAACGCCGTGGCCGATTGAATCACGAAGTGCAAGGCTTGGTAGGACAAACGAACACCGAGCTGTTGCACGAAAATGCCAATAAAGATAGCAAAGTGATCCCAACTCAGCGGGATCTGCTGGCCGGTATTGTCGCCAAGCACTATGCCAAACAACATATGCTACCCAGTGCGGTGGTACGTGCGCATGAATCGGGAGAAATCCATTATCACGATCTCGATTATGCGCCTTTCTTCCCGATGTTTAACTGTATGTTGATTGACTTGGCGGGCATGTTGCAAAAAGGCTTTAAGATGGGTAATGCGGAAATTGCGCCGCCAAAGTCCATCTCGACTGCAACCGCGGTAACGGCACAAATCATCGCGCAAGTGGCCAGTCATATTTATGGTGGCACCACGATTAACCGTATCGATGAAGTGCTGGCGCCCTATGTCGAAGCCAGCTATCAGAAGCACCTAAAAGTGGCGCAAACCTGGTCCATTGCCAAGGCGGATGAATACGCCATGGCACGTACCGAGAAAGAGTGCTTCGATGCGTTTCAGTCGCTGGAGTATGAAGTGAACACCTTGCATACCGCCAATGGGCAGACGCCATTTGTGACGTTTGGCTTCGGACTCGGACAAAGCTGGGCCGCTCGTGCGGTGCAACGAGCCATCCTTGCCAATCGTATTGCGGGCTTGGGCGAAAATCGCAAAACGGCGGTTTTCCCTAAACTTGTGTTTTGTATTCGCGAAGGGCTCAACCGTCATCCTTCAGATCCGAATTACGACATCAAACAGCTTGCGTTGGAGTGTGCGTCCAAACGCATGTATCCCGATATTCTCAACTATGAGCAAGTCGTTCAGGTAACAGGTTCTTTTAAAACGCCCATGGGATGCCGCAGCTTTTTAAGCGCTTATCAAGAAAATGGTGAGTGGGTCCACGAAGGACGCAATAATTTGGGGGTGGTCAGTGTTAATTTACCCCGATTGGCGATTGAGGCTGAAGGCGACGAAGAGACATTCTTTGCGCGCCTAGATGCGACGCTTAATATTGCCCGCCAAGCCTTGGATACCCGTATCGCACGTTTCAAAGGGGTGAAGGCCCGTGTTGCGCCGATTTTGTACATGGAAGGGGCCTGTGGCGTGCGTCTTAATGCGGATGATGACGTGAGCGAGATTTTTAAAAACGGTCGCGCATCTGTCTCCTTAGGGTATATCGGACTACATGAGACCATCAATGCTCTATACGGCAGTGAGCCTCATCTTTACGACAGCGTGATTAAACAGAAAAAAGCCAAGGCAATAGTCGCGTATTTACATGATGCGACGGAGCGCTGGAAAGAGGAAACGGGTTACGGCTTTAGTCTGTACAGCACACCGAGTGAAAACTTGTGCAGTCGTTTTTGCCAACTCGATACTAAAGCCTTTGGGATGATTGAGGGGGTCACAGATAAAGGCTACTACACCAACAGTTTCCACTTGGACGTGGAAAAGCAGGTGACGCCCTACGACAAGATTGATTTTGAAATGGATTATCCACGCTTGGCAAACGGCGGATTTATTTGTTACGGCGAGTACCCCAACATGCAGCACAACATCGAAGCGCTCGAGAATGTTTGGGACTATAGCTACACACGTGTGCCTTACTATGGGACCAATACGCCTATTGATGAGTGCTACGAGTGCGGATTTACAGGGGAATTTGATTGCACCAGTAAGGGGTTTACCTGCCCTGCATGCGGCAACCATGATCCCGCCAAAGTATCTGTCACGCGCCGTGTCTGTGGTTACTTGGGCAGTCCTGATACGCGGCCATTTAATCCGGGTAAACAACAAGAAGTGATTCGTCGCGTCAAACACATGTAGGAGAGGGGCGTGAACTACCACAAATATATTCCTGTCGATGTCGTGAATGGTCCCGGCACACGGTGCACATTGTTCGTCTCGGGTTGTGAGCATCAGTGTCGTGGTTGTTACAATAAATCAACATGGTCGCTTACTAGCGGCCATCCATTCACGGACTTAATGTGTGAGCAAATCATGCACGATCTCACGGATAGCCGTGTTCCAAGGCGTGGTTTATCACTGAGTGGTGGTGATCCCCTGCATCCTGCAAATCTCGCCGGTGTAAAATTATTGTTACAAAAAGTGGCTAAGCATGCACCAGACAAGGATGTTTGGCTATGGAGTGGCTATACCTTGGCGGAGCTCTCGCCGGAACAACAAGCAATATTGGCTTACGTTGATGTGCTGATTGATGGGAAGTTTATACAATCTCGCGCCGATCCTAACTTAGTCTGGCGAGGGAGTGACAACCAATGCGTACACTTTTTGTCCGAGCGAGCCCAGCAGTGGCAAGAGAATCAGCGCTGAGAGGTTGCCAATTTTCCCGCATGGGGTAGGGTATTACGTATCTTGAGCATCCAAGCCTAAAAGGACGTAAAACTATGTTAGATCTGCTCTCGCCTGCCCAGCAGGATCCGATCCTCTCTTTGTCATTGGCATTTCGTGACGATCCTCGTGAGCACAAAATGGATTTGGGCATTGGTGTATATCGTGACAGTCACGGGCAAACACCGATTATGCAAGCGGTTAAAACCGCGCAGCAAGCATTGGCGCAAAGCCAGCAAACCAAAGCCTATGTTGGTCTTGCCGGCAATGAAAACTTCAACCAAGCCATGATTGATCTACTGCTGAAGGGAACGGATGCTTACCATCGCTGTGCCGCGGTACAAACGCCGGGTGCGAGCGGTGCGTTGCGGATGCTGGCTGACCTGATGCATCTTGCCAAGCCGGTGACCACGGTATGGCTGACTGACCCAAGCTATGTGAACCACAAACCTGTCATGGAAGCGGCAGGCCTAACGGTCAAGTTCTACCCGTATTTCAATCGAGACACCAAAATGGTGGATACCGATGCCATGCTGAATGCACTGTCGCAAGCCGGTGCTGACGACGTGGTGTTGTTGCATGGGTGTTGCCATAACCCAACGGGAGCGGACATTAGCCTGAAAGAGTGGGAAGCCATCACTGAGTTGGCTAATCGTAATGGCTTTACCCCGTTTGTGGATATTGCGTATCAAGGGTTTGGGGATGGCGTAGATGAAGATGCGCGTGGCCTACGTGTGTTAGCCGATAACGTTGAAGAGATGCTGATTGCCACCTCTTGCTCGAAAAGCTTCGGCCTCTATCGTGAGCGCACCGGTGCTGCCATTGTGGTGGGTAAATCAGCCAAGGAAGCGCAAAATGCCAAAGGGCGTATTTTGCAACTGGCGCGCAGCACCTACACCATGCCACCGGATCATGGGGCGGCGATCGTCGAAACCATTCTCACCGACGACGCCCTCACTAAGCAGTGGCGCGAAGAAATCGAAGCGATGAACACGCGCATTAACCGCCTGCGTGAAGGCCTGACGGCAGCTTTACGCGATCGAACCGGTGATGGCTACTTTGACTTTATTCAACAGCACCGTGGGATGTTCTCTGTGTTGGGATTGAGCTCAGAGCAAGTCAATCAACTGCGTGATAAGCATGGCGTGTATGCGGTTGGAGATAGCCGCATCAATATTGCCGGCTTAGCGGAGCGCCATATTGATACACTGGCCGATGCGCTGGTGGACGTAACGCGTTCTTAATTTAGCGTGGGTTGTATAACGGAAGAGGGCTTTTAGCGCATATTGCTAGGCCTTCTTTTTTTGTCAGTATAAAACGCGCACGCGGATGTAGAAAAAGGTGCGCCCTTGAGGAAGACAAGGGCGCAAGCTGGTTCATGCGGATGGGGGAATGAACTAGCTTAAATCGACATCTTTACAGCCAAAGAAGTATGTCGCGAGAAAGCCAACCACATAAGCGATAAGCAGTCCGGCAACAAAGACCAGCATGCCCGGAAAAATGCCGCTATCTGACGTCATCAACGGGATCGCTACGATACCGGAAGGACCGAACACTGTGTTCAAGCCAACTGGCAGACCTAAGTACGACACCAGACCGATAAAAAATCCGCCGGCTGCGCCACCAATACATGCTGTCACAAAGGGCTTCACGCGAGGTAAGGTCACGCCATAAATTAGTGGCTCACCAATACCGAGCAGACCAGGGATAATCGCGCCTCTCACTTGGGTCCGCAGTAGCGCATCTTTCTTCGCTTTGAAATACAGCGCCATGGATGCACCCACTTGGCCACCACCCGCCATTGCGAGAATAGGGAACAGCGAATTAAAGCCTTGGGCCTCCATCAACGCGAAGTACACAGGGACGAATCCTTGATGAATGCCGAATACCACAGAAATCAGGAACACGCCGGCTAAAACCGCAGCACCTAACGGGTTATCGTTTAAGTTAAGGAACAGCCAAGACATCGCTTTGAATAGCTCGCCGCCGATCGGCATGATCAACAAGAAGGTCACCGCACCCATGATAAATAGGGTAATGAGCGAGGTTAAAATTATGTCGAGGTCGTCTGGCATATACTTGCGAACCTGACGTTCCACTTGCGCACCGACAATGGCTGCGATCAATACGCCAATAATGTTGCCGCGAGGATCGATCGTCATGCCAAAAAACTCACTCATCCCCGAGTAGATCCCCGAGCTGGCGTCGGGGTCATAGCCCAACACAAACAAAGACGCGAGAATAGCACCATTGACGCCCGAACCACCAAACGCTTGTTGGGCGTTGTAGCCGAGTAAGATACTCAGAAACGCGAACAAGCCTTTGCCAAATACTTGCATATACGCGATCAAATCGACCACAAACGGACTCGGGGTTTGGCCCAGTACAAACATCTGATCTAACAAGGTCGCAAATCCAAGCAGCAATCCCGCGGCAATAAAGCCGGGGATCAGTGGCGTGAATATGGTGGCAAACTTACTCAGAAAGCGTTGAATAGCGCTGGTTTGTTTGCTTTTTAGCTGTTGTTTTTGCTCGGCCGCCAGTGTAGCCAGATCTGGCTGTGTCGCAGCTGACGTTTCGTCACCACTGACGGTCAAGGATTCAAGAAGCTGATTCATCATCTCCGCCGCTTGTTGTGCTTTACCGGGGCCGAGAATGATTTGAAACTGCTCATCGCTCTCGACCACCCCCATAACGCCGGGGATTGTTTTAAGAACAGACTGGTCAGCCAAACTGTTATTGGCAAGGGATAACCGCAGTCTTGTCATACAGTTACCACATCGACTGATATTGCTGCTCCCTCCAACGGCGGACAGCAGTTGCGCGACGGTATTTGCAGTGATTTTGGCCATGGGGGCGATCCTCTGGAGCTAAAAATAGTTAATCACGATGGAGGGCTGCACGAATAAAACCGTTGTGCTCGGTGAGGCGAGTTTTTGCTTGCTCGGCATCTAAGTCGGCCAAAATCATCAAGATGGCAGTTTTGCAATGACGATCGCATGCGCAGAGGGCCTGTTCAGCTACCGCTTTTGAGGCACCGGTGGCTTCCACCACAATATTGATTTGGCGTTGGATCAGTTTGGCGTTAGTGGCTTCAACATCAACCATCAGGTTACCAAACACTTTACCGCTGCGGATCATTGCTCCAGATGTCAGCATATTGAGGACGAGCTTTTGCGCGGTACCGGCTTTCATGCGCGAAGAGCCGGTGACGACTTCAGGCCCCACGATGGGCAGAATGGCAACATCTGCCGCCTCAGCCATTTGGCAATGAGGATTACAAGCAATCGATGCTGTCATGGCGCCAATGGTTTTCGCATAGGCTAATCCGCCGAGTACATAGGGTGTACGACCGCTCGCCGCAATGCCGACAACCACATCTTTATCGGTTAGGTTGAGTGACTGTAAATCGTCTTGGCCAAGTTGCTCGTTATCTTCCGCGTTTTCCACCGCCTTTAAAATGGCTTGATGGCCACCCGCGATAAGCCCAATGACTTGATCCGGATGTGTGCCATAGGTGGGAGGACATTCGCTGGCATCCAAGATACCCAAGCGGCCAGATGTTCCCGCACCCATGTAGATTAAGCGTCCGCCGTGTGCAAATGCATGCGTAATTGCATCCACCACTTGCGCAATTTGTGGCAAGACGGCTTTTACCGCAAGCGCCACTTTTTGGTCTTCATCGTTGATCACTTGTAGCATTTCGACCGTTGAAAGTGTGTCTATCTCTGCACTGGCCGGGTTGCGGCTTTCTGTGACCAATCCGCTTAAATCAATTGTCATGCTTTGTTCTCACATCAGCTGTTATTTGACGGCGATTCTATGGAATAAAATATTCCAATATAGTGATCAAAATCACTGTTATGGTTATTCTTTATACACGGAGACTCTGGAATAATGTCGATAATATTTGGGATGAATGGCGCTTAATTTGCAGGTGAATGATGCTTTTTCAGCAATTTAGGGGTATTCGATGTAATTCTAATGTTGGAATAATTTATTTATGGCGTTGAGGCGTTATGTCAATTATCAATAAAATTTTAGCTCGGCGGACACAATTGTCGCAGCAGGGGTGCCTGATTGGCGATTGGATTATCGCGCATCCAGAGAAAGCGGCGCAGCTAACGAGCCAAGCACTGGCTAAGCAGGTGGGGGTGAGTCAATCGAGCATTGTGAAATTCAGCCAAAAAATGGGTTACAAAGGATACAGTGAGTTCAAGTTGGCGCTGAATGAAGAGATTGGCCGTAAGCAAGTGATGCAATCGACACCAATGCACAGTGATATTTTGGCTGATGATCCCATGACGGTGATTTCCCAAAAATTAGTGAAAGCGAAAACGGAGGCCATGTTTCAAACCACCAATGCCCTTTCTTATGAAGCCTGTCATCAAGCGGTAGCGTGGCTTAATGGAGCACGTCGGGTACAAGTGGTGGGGATTGGCAGTTCGGCGCTGACTGCGAAAGATCTGAGTTTTAAATTATTGAAACTAGGGATCACGGCGCTGTGTGAACAAGACAGTCATGTACAAATTGCCGTCGCGCGCACATTGGGGGTGGATGACGTGCAAATTGTCATTTCATTTTCGGGGGAACGAAAAGAGATTTTAGTCGCCACGGAGGCGGCTAAAGAACAAGGTGCCAAGGTGATCGCTTTATTAGGACCCGGCCGAAGTCGTATCAGACACATCGCAGACATTACGTTCGATACCATTGCTGACGAAACCAAGCATCGCAGTTCGTCTATTGCGTCCCGTACGGCGCAAAATGTGATCACAGATTTACTGTTTATCAGTTTGGTGCAACAAAGAGATGAGAGCGCTCGGCAATTGATCAGTGATATTTCTTCCGATATTAAACAAATCTTATCGTGATACGTTTAAAGGGATGTGTCATTAAAAAGGCCCGATGCAATCGGGCCTTATTGTGTGCGGATTCTCCGGCATCTTACAAGGTAGATGCGGGATAGTACTTAGCGTTTATTCTTTAAATAGCGCTTACGCCGTGCTTCTTTGTTTGCCGCTTTTTCTGCCTCGCGGCGTGCGGTTTCTTCTTCCACTTGCACTAATTCAGTTTCAATCATATCGGGCGCTTCCAGGGTGATACCACCCAGTGCCCCGGCACGGAGGTCGTGAAGCAGGATTTCTGACGCTTTATGAATATCGACCCGCCCGCCAGCACGCAAACAACCGCGTTTCGCCCCAATCGCTTCCATCAACTCGATTTCAGTTTCGGGTAAATCGTCCAGCTGATAGCGCTCTTGCAGACGCTCTGGATAGGCGTTGGCTAGGTACTCGACGGTGTAAAACGCCACTTCGTCGTAGTCCATCGCCGTGTCTTTAACGGCGCCGGTTGCCGCGAGGCGAAAACCGCTATGTGGATTCTCTACTTTTGGCCATAGAATTCCCGGTGTATCCGAAAGCACTACGCCATTTTGCAAGTTAATTCGTTGCTGTTGGCGCGTCACAGCGGGCTGGTTACCTGTTTTAGCAATTACTCGACCGGCAAGGCTGTTGATGATGGTTGATTTCCCCACATTAGGGATCCCCATGATCATCGAGCGAATATTTTTGCCCATGGCTTCGCGATGAGGAGCAAGCGCGCGACACCGCTCCATGATTCGATTGACTTCACTTTGCTGCTGTGTGGTGATGGCCATAGCAGAAACGCCTTGCTCTTGCTCAAGATGTGCCATCCAAATATCTGTCATGGCAGGATCGGCAAGATCGCGCTTGTTCAGTACTTTGATAACAGGCTTATCGCCACGCAGTGTGCGGATCAGCGGGTTCTCGCTACTAAAGGGAATGCGTGCGTCGAGCACTTCGATGATCACATCGATCTTAGGAACGACTTCTTCGATTTCTTTCCGCGCCTTGTGCATATGGCCCGGAAACCATTGAATTTTGTTATTAACCATGTTCTTACGGCCTTTTCTACGTCTGCATGCTACCAATGCGGAAGCACGACGCTGATAGATAGCGTTATTATGGCGCGCATCATACCACTTAACCGCAACAATGAGAAAAGCAGGCCATGCTGGCCTGCACACTTGGAGGGTAAATTATTTCTTATTATCAAACTGCTTGATTAAAACAGAGGTATCACAGCGGCCAAACCCGCGCTGTTGAAGTTGTGCATAACGCTGATCAACTTGTTGGGTGAGAGGGAGATCCACGCCTAATTTGGCGGCTTCGTCTAAACAAAAGCCAAGGTCTTTGCGCATCCAGTCAATGGCAAAACCGAAATCAAACTGATCGTCTGCCATGGTGTGGGCGCGGTTGCTCATTTGCCACGAGCCTGCTGCACCGTGCTGGATGGCGCTAATCATTTTGTCGATATCTAAATTGGCCGACTGGGCAAATGCGATCGCTTCTGACAAGCCCTGCAAAACGCCCGCAATACAAATTTGATTGGCCATTTTACAGCGCTGTCCACTGCCATGGGGGCCGATGTGTTGGCTTGCCTTGGCGTAAGCGCGCATGACGGGTTCAACACGTTCAAAAACGGATGGCTCACCACCAACCATAATGGTCAATGCGCCATTTTCCGCGCCTGCTTGTCCGCCCGATACTGGAGCATCTAAAAATTGGATACCCTGTCGGCCACAGACGTCAGCGAGCTCTAAGGCCAGTTCGGCTGATGTCGTGGTATGATCGACCAGCACACTGCCTTTTTTCATGTTGGCAAGTACACCTATATCGCCATACACGACACTGCGCACATCGTCATCGTTACCGACGCACATAAAAACAATATCGGCGTGAGCGGCAGCCTCCGCTGGTGTCGTACCGAAGGCCCCTTGATATTGTTCTGACCAGTGTTCTGCTTTGGCCGTTGTACGGTTATAGACAGTGGTTGGAAAGCCATTTTTTTGTAGATGTCCGGCCATGGGAAACCCCATGACGCCTAGGCCAATAAAAGCCACGGAAGGAGTTTGAGTTGTCATATAGCATCCTTGTTGTTATATGAGCGATAATTTATCAGAAACTTAACCTGATTTGTTCCTTCAGATGATAATCTTGTACCATCACATTTTGTGTTGTAACACGGATTACTATGACAGCACCTCAATCTATCGCTTTAACCATTGCACACATCAACGACACCCACTCGCATTTTGAATCGACACCTGTTTCGCTGAGCTTGGATAGCACACAGACGCGTGTTTATGCGAACTGCGGTGGCTTTGCACGTATTGCATCTGCCGTTAAGCGTTTTCGTGCTGAGGCGGACCAGAAAGGCCACGCTTTCATGTTCTTGCATGCGGGGGATTGCTTTCAAGGTACCTTGTACTATTCCCTATTTAAAGGGCAAGCCAATGCCGATATGCTCAATCAGCTGGGCATTGATGCGATGGCAATCGGGAATCATGAGTTAGATCTGGGTAATGGTCCGGTTGCTGATTTTCTTGATCGTATTACCTTTCCCTTGCTGGCCGGCAATTGGCACGTTGCCAATGAAGCTGCAGACAAAGAAAAGCGCGTCAGTGAAAAGCCCGCGTTATTGCCGTATTTGCCCGAACAGAAACGCGCCAGCGTGATGATCAAGACGATAGCGGGGCGTAAAGTGGGTATTTTTAGTCTTGCGGTCGAGCAAATGGCTGCACTGGCTAACCCTGATCATGACACGCCCTTTTTGCCCGCGACAGAAATTGCCAAAAACACGGTGGCATACTTGCGTTCGCAAGGGGTCGGTACCGTGATCCTGCTCAGCCACTTAGGGTATGACAAAGATAAATCATTGGCTGAATCTGTCTCTGGCATTGATGTGATTGTGGGTGGGCACACCCACGTCCTGCAGGGTGATTTTCAAAACATTGGCCTCGACAACCAAGACCCTTACGGTTATCGAGTGAATGATACCTGGATTGTCCAAGCCGGTTGCCACGCTCAGGCAATTGGACGTTTTACGTTAACGCTAGATGCCAAAGGGCGCCCGACCCATTTTGAGGGGCAAAATTATTTATTGTTAGGCCGCAGTTTGGCGATGGATGCGTCGCGTGAGCATAAACTGACCGCTTCTTCATACCAAGCGGCACGTGACTATCTGAACCAACAGCAAAATCTTCTAATTTTGCCGAGTGATCTCACCCTCAAGCAGTATTTGCAGCAAACTTATCGCCCTCGGGTAGCACAGTTAGAAAGTGACATTGTCACGCATGTGCCGCAGCGGTTGCGTCATGTTCGCGTGCCGGATCAGCAAGGCGGCAGTGATGTCGCGCCATTGGTGACGGAAAGCTTTCTATGGGCGGCGCGTGAACAGGGTATCGAGGCAGATTTTGCCATCCATAATGCCGGCGGTGTTCGGGTGAGCTTAAATGCAGGTCCGCTCTCTGCCGCACTTATCGCTGGTTCGTTACTTCCGTTTGCGATTGATGTGATTGCGTATCGGGTAACTGGCGCGCAAATCCGCAATGCGCTGGAAGGTGCGATTAATAATGCCACGGATAATGGGGTGATTGGACTCGGTTCGGGCAGTTTTCCCTATTGTGCCGATCTGCGCTATCGCTATGAAGCATGGCAGCCAATGGGCGCGCGCATCACCCAATTAGACATTAAGCGCGGTCAGCACTGGATTGCGATTGATGATGAGCGCCAATACGTTGGTGTGTCATCTTCATATACCGCGCAAGGTAAAGAGGGCTACGATGCACTTCAAACCGGGCGTCGTCGCTCGATTGGTTTATCGATGGCAGAATGCTTCATGCAATACGCGCGAGCGCAAGATGTATTGCAGCTCCCTGACCAGCCTTTGGTGTGTTATCTCGCATCACCTCAGCAAGGCGAGAGCTGCTGGCAATCATAATCACTTACTTGGCCCATCCCTTGCTTACTATCAGATGAAGGGTAACCACGGCACTTTGTTGCCGCAAGGTTAAGTTTTCATCTCCATGGTCGATATGTATCTAGGAACGCAATTTATCGGCACACGAATAGAAAGTGAGGTTCGTATGGAAATGCGTGATTGGTTCGATGTGGGTTTAATCACCTTTTGGCTACTCGCGTGGGCATCGTTAGTGTATTTCGTGCCCGTTATTTAAGCGAGTTATCCGTGGTGGCGTTGTGGGATGCGCGCTTTAAACGTACTCCCCAACGCACCAGTAACGGTTGTAAGTAAATAGGTAGCTGAATGGCACCAATGAGAGGTAAAAATACCGGCCCTAATGCGGCGCCAGCTACCGTATAAGTGAGTAACACGTTGCGGTTTACGGCGGTGACTGCGGCAATCATGCTGGCTTCTTCCCCGTACCGCCGATAGATACAATACACAACTGCAAAGAAAAGCATGCATAATGCGACTGAAATTGCTAACAGCTCCAAGGCGTAACCGCTATCCTTCTGCCACATAGCGCCAATCGGACCCACCAAGCCCAGTGGAAAGCTAAACACCAATACAATCGTGAACTGCGCCAGTTTTCCATGAATACGTTTTAACTTCTCAGGCTTAATCCATGCATGAAATAGCGCGGCCATCCCCATCGGACCAAAAATAAAGATCACGAGCCTTGCGATATAACTGTGTAAGTCGAGTGAGAACGCTTCGCCACTCAATAGGCTGAGGTTGATAAAGAGTACAATGGGCATTAGCAAGGTTGACGCAATGGTGTATGCCATGGCGATTAATGCGTCCATTTCTAATGAGCGAATAATGGCAGGTGTCGCGAATAACGAGCCAGTGGCACAGATCCCGCTGATCGCGAGTAGCATGTTATCGGAGGCGCCCAGTCCCCATGCAATCGTACAGGTGATGATGGTCAGAGCCACGGCATGAACAAATGCGTAAAGCCAAACGCGCCATTGCCCGAGAGCCCTTACCAATAGGGACTGGTTGATCCCGAGTAAGGTAAATAACATTAATGCGAATAACACATAGGGCAGGTAGGGAAAAAGTGCCAATGAAAGGTGAGGAAACGCAAAACCGATTAAAGCGGCAATAAAAAGAAACAACGCAGAATGTCGAGCAAGAAATGCTAGCATGGACAGCACCCTAATCACATGTGTAACGGCTATGTTACCAGCTTTTTCCTGAAAGTGAGTAAAGTTTGTTCGTTTTCGTCGATTTATACGCAAAAAAGCCTGATATAGCATGTCGCAGAAGGCAGGTTCAGCAATCGACGTTGTTTAAAATCTGCCGTATCCCCCATTATTTATCCTAGCTCTTTATTTAACCGAAAATTAACAAAAGTCATTGCGGTGGATAGCCGTGTTTCGGATAAATAAAACTAATGCCTGGGTTGAATTATCATCAGTTTAGAATCTAAGTCACTGTTTCTATAATGCGCCGCGAGTGATTCAGAAAACAAAGCGAGGATCGTATGACAACTGTTACGGCAAACATGCCACGCACACGTCGATCTTACGCGGTGACAATCAAAGGACTGATCGCTCATGCCATGGATGTGTTGTTTACCAGCAACACCAATGCACATGCTTATGATGCAAGCCGTTTACCCGCACATTTGCAACGTGACATTGGCATAAACCGATAAGATGACCTGATAAAAACAAAGCGCCATATCATAACGATATGGCGTTTTTTTTTGTTCTATCGCGACGGTTAACGTAAAGAAACTGGTGTGCGACTAGTACTTTGGCTTGGATCATGGCAGGTTAGCCATTGACGCTAAACGTATTTCAATGGAGCGACAAACACAATGGGATGGTTTTCTAAGTTATTCTCACGAAACGATGCCCCTCGCAAGGCATCAGCCCCAACAGTGACCCCGACTGAGTACAAAGGCTATCTAATATATCCCGAAGCAACGCCAGAAAACGGGCAGTACCGAGTGTGTGGGCGAATTTGCAAACAGCAGGGACAAGAAACGCTCACGCATCAGTTTATTCGCTCAGATTTATTGGGGAATCAGGAAGATGCCAACAGCTTGATGCTAGTCAAAGCCAAAATGATGATTGACCAGAAAGGTGATCGCCTATTTTGACCTTACTACTGGCATGGGCTTCTGCGCCATACCAAAACTAATGCATAAATATTCGAAACAAAAAAAGATAAAATGTAGCACTGATCACATTTACACCAGAATTGCGATCCTTGCCCTGTGGTGATTGTCGCTCAAACTCGTTAAGTTAGTGATGTTGCGTTGCTAAGCATCGGACGCTGACAACAGACTGCACCCACGTCGCACGTGCCTTATGTGGTGCTTGCGGCGTTATTTTTTATCGATTTTTCGCAGTCTTTATGGGTTTTATCAAGGTATGCCTTTTTTTGTCAGTATTATGCCTACAGGTGCTTGATATTTGACCTGTGGTTCGTTACAAAAAATTTCTCATAAGCCAATAGTCAGGGAATAGCTATGCAGATTGGTGTTCCAAAAGAAAGGCTCGTTAATGAAACGAGAGTTGCTGCGACACCAAAGTCGGTGGAGCAGTTGATAAAACTCGGCTTTGAAGTAGCAGTTGAAAAAGGCGCTGGGGAGCTAGCGAGTTTTGAAGATACTGCCTTTGAGCAAGCCGGGGCGAGTATTGTTGATACCGCAGCCGTTTGGCAATCGGATGTCATTTTTAAAGTGAATGCACCGGGTGTGGTTGAAGAAACCGGTCAAGACGAAATTGCGCTCATTAAAGAAGGAGCCACGCTAGTCAGCTTTATTTGGCCAGCGCAAAATGAAGACTTGTTGAAGCGTTTGGCGGCTCGCAAAATCAATGTGATGGCGATGGATGCGGTGCCAAGGATCTCCCGTGCACAATCGCTGGATGCGCTAAGTTCGATGGCCAACATTGCCGGTTATCGCGCGGTGGTGAAAGTATGGGCGCCGAGTTCTTAGAGGCTGACTTTAAACAAGACACTGCAGACAGTGGCGACGGTTATGCCAAAGAAATGTCTGATGAGTTTAATAAAGCTGCCGAAAAACTCTACGCTGAACAGGCGAAAGATGTCGATATCATTATCACGACTGCGCTTATCCCTGGTAAACCTGCCCCGAAACTGGTGACCAAAGAGATGGTCGACAGTATGAAACCGGGTAGCGTGATTGTTGATTTGGCCGCTGCAAACGGCGGCAACTGCGAATACACGGAAAAGGATAAAGTGATCACAACACCCAACGGGGTGAAAGTGATTGGCTACACCGATATGGTAGGCCGCTTACCGACGCAGTCATCACAACTGTATGCCACCAACTTGGTTAACCTCACTAAACTGCTTTGCAAAGAGAAAGATGGCAATATCGCCATTGATTTTGAGGATGTGGTGATTCGTGGCGTGACCGTCATCAAAGAAGGTGAAGTTACATGGCCTGCGCCACCGATTCAGGTCTCGGCGCAACCTAAAGCAGCACCCAAAGCCGAGCCGACRCCAAAAGCTGAGCCTAAGAAAACCTCTCGTGCAACCAAATATGGTTTGATGGCCGCGGCCGCTGGGGCATTTGGTTGGATTGCGAACTATGCACCGAGCGAGTTTCTTTCCCACTTCACTGTGTTTGTTTTGGCCTGTGTGGTCGGCTACTACGTGGTCTGGAATGTCACTCACGCACTGCATACACCATTGATGTCGGTGACCAATGCGATTTCCGGGATTATTATTGTGGGCGCGTTACTGCAAGTTGGACAAGGCATTGGGTTTGTTACCTTCCTTGCATTCATTGCCGTGTTGATCGCGAGTATCAATATATTTGGCGGCTTTACTGTTACAAAGCGCATGCTTGAAATGTTCCGTAAAGGATAAGGAGAAACAATGTCTGAAGGATTGGTACAAGCTGCGTACATTGTATCGGCGTTGTGTTTTATTCTGAGTTTGGCTGGGCTGTCCAAGCAAGAATCAGCGCGTGCTGGTAACTATTACGGTATTACCGGGATGGCGATCGCGTTAGTCGCGACGATTTGGGGTCCTGAAGTACAGGGCGTTGGCTGGATTATTCTTGCTATGGTCATTGGTGGTGCGATTGGTATTTATTATGCCAAGCGTGTTGAAATGACCGAAATGCCTGAGCTGGTGGCTATGCTACATAGTTTTGTGGGTCTGGCTGCGGTATTAGTGGGCTTTAATACCTATATCGATCATCCACCATTGACCGGTGCGATGCTTAATATCCACTTGGTTGAGATTTTCCTCGGTGTATTTATCGGCGCGATTACCTTCACTGGTTCCATTGTCGCTTTTGGTAAACTGCGTGGTGTGATTTCTTCTAAAGCCTTGATGCTGCCGCACCGTCACAAGTTGAATCTAGCCGCGGTTGTCGTCTCGTTCTTGTTGCTGATTAGCTTTGTGAATGCGGAAGGGTCAACGGCAGCACTGTTGATTGTAACCGTCATTGCGTTAGCGTTCGGTTATCACCTTGTAGCCTCGATTGGTGGTGCAGACATGCCGGTTGTGGTGTCGATGCTTAACTCCTACTCAGGTTGGGCGGCTGCCGCCGCAGGCTTTATGCTAGCAAACGATCTGTTGATCGTGACGGGTGCGCTGGTAGGTTCGTCGGGTGCGATTCTATCGTACATCATGTGTAAAGCGATGAACCGTTCGTTTATCAGTGTGATTGCGGGCGGGTTTGGCTCTGATGGCACGGCGTCATCTGGTGACGAAGAGATGGGCGAGTACCGCGAAGTGACCGCCGAGGATGTTGCTGAGATGCTGAAAGACTCAAAAAGCGTCATTATCACTCCAGGCTATGGCATGGCGGTTGCTCAGGCGCAGTATCCCGTCTATGAAGTGACAGAGAAGCTTCGCGGGATGGGTATTGACGTACGTTTTGGTATTCACCCTGTTGCGGGTCGTTTGCCCGGTCACATGAACGTATTGTTAGCCGAAGCGAAAGTCCCTTATGACATCGTGTTGGAAATGGATGAAATCAACGATGATTTCCCTGAAACGGACACTGTCTTAGTGATTGGTGCGAACGATACGGTTAACCCTGCCGCGACCGAAGACCCGTCAAGCCCGATTGCAGGTATGCCAGTGCTTGAAGTGTGGAATGCACGCAACGTGGTGGTATTTAAGCGTTCTATGAATACCGGCTATGCTGGGGTGCAAAACCCGCTGTTCTTTAAAGAGAACAGTGCGATGTTGTTTGGTGATGCGAAACAAAGCGTTGAGGCAATATTTAAAGCGCTTTGATTGGCAAAAAGCATCAATATAGGTATAAAGAGTCAGCGAAGGCTGGCTCTTTTTTTTGGGGCGAGAGGGGGCGCGTTGGACTGCGGTGTCATCGTTGTTACCGATTGCTTTCACCGTGTGCAATAGGCCGAACTTACATTGCACTGACATTTCATTCACGTTGGGTGATAAGCTTGCGACTATGCGAATCCTGCTGTTAATGACTCTGGCGCTTATGGCGCTGCCAACGAGTGCTGCAAGCTCTTTCTCTGAACAAATGACAGCGTTCAGAGCACAGCTATTGCTTGCCGATCCGGTGGCGCGATATAACCTCATTGGCATTAACCGCGCCTTCCCCAAGGTCTTACTCAGTCCCGACAGTTTATTGCCGCAAACCGCTAGTTACCCGCTTAAGGATATTCGTCGCTTGTACCAAGCCGCACAAAAGTGCCAAGGGCCGTGGCCTGTACACCCCAAAGTGACTGAGCCTTTAGTGTTCACGCGCGCCATGTGTAATCATACCCAGTTGCCGGTTGCTTGGTTTTCCCGCTCAGGGTTTATCCATCCTGGGGGAGGCAGCTATGCGGCGAAATATGTCGAACAATTTCCGTCTCGGCGCAGTGAGCTGACCCGTTTTTTTCATATTCAAGAACGGCCAACGGCACAACCGGATACCTTGTTGGGTCGGTTGCAGCGTATGGATACCGCTGCTGTTGAAGCGCTGAATAGTGGTGCGAAATCGTTACTCAGTAGTGATGAAATGTGGGTTCGCGTCGGTAGCTATTATCACTTGTACCCTTCGACACAATGGCAGCCATTATTAGCAGAGTTTGATTTGCGTTTGTCTGCGATGGGCGAGCAAGATTTTTGTTTGGCGCGTGTGGGAAACATTTGTTGGAATGAAGAAAAAGCGCCGACGTATTGGCCCTATTTAGTCGGTGCCTTGATTGTTATCAACCTTGCGGCGCTCGGAGGTTGGGCATTTAACCGTTGGACGGTTCAGCGCCGGTTGATGCAAGAGCGGATGCTGGTGCTACAGATCCTCACCCACGAACTGCGTACGCCGATTGCCAGCCTCTCAATGACTGTAGAAGGGTTTAGGCGCAAGTTTGATACCTTGCCTGAGTCATTTTATGACGAGTTTCGGCGCTTATGTGAGGATGCACGTCGCTTAAAGCAGTTAGCTGAAGCGAGCAAAGACTATTTACAATCGAACCAAAAACCGTTGAATAAAGAGACGATCCCTTCACTAAAAGAATGGTTGGGGTACATCTGTGATGAGCACAATGTCACTATGTATGTCTCGCAAGATGGCGCCGTCAGTGCCAATGTGTATTGGCTAGCAACCTCATTGAACAATTTGATCGCTAATGCGGTCAAATACGGTGTGGCACCGGTTGAAGTGCGCGCACAGGTATTGTCAGATCGTTTTACGATCGCGATTCAGGATCAGGGCGACCTGACTGCCAAGGACTGGAAACATATTCGTAAACCCTTTGTTAGTCAAAGTGGCTTAGGCCTCGGACTAACTATCGTGGAATCTATGATTGAGCGGATGGGGGGTAAGCTAAGCTTATCGGGCCCGCCCACTACATTTACTTTGGAGATTCATTGTGACGCAAGCGACGTTACTTCTGGTTGAAGATGATGCCAACTTGGCTGATGGCCTACTTGCCAGTTTAGAGCAGGCCGGTTACCGCTGTTTATACGCCGATAGCGCGACAAAAGTGGCAGAGCTATGGCGTGATGCAGACTTGGTGATACTCGATCGCCAGTTACCCGAAGGCGACTCAATTGATTGGTTGCCTGACTGGAACAAGCTCAAAGCGGTGCCTGTGATTTTGCTGACCGCGATGGTCTCCGTGCGTGACCGTGTCGGCGGCCTTGACTCGGGCGCTACCGACTACATCACCAAACCTTTTGCTGAAGCAGAATTACTGGCGCGTATTCGTGTTCACCTGCGCAACCCTGTTGGTGAAGTCGATGCATCCAGTGATGAAATTGTTGTCAACGATGTGCGCATTGATACTGCAAGTCGCGCAGTAATGTGTGGCGATCAAGAAGTCATACTGACGCGGACTGAGTTTGATTTGCTCCACTTCCTAGCTAAAAATGCGGGACGAGTGTTCACTCGGGATGAGTTACTGGATCAAGTGTGGGGCTACAACCATTACCCGACCACGCGCACGGTTGACACGCACATTTTGCAACTTCGCCAAAAGCTGCCATCAGTCAATATTGAGACATTGCGTGGCGTTGGCTATCGCATGAAAGCATAATGCGTTTACGGCTCACGCACGGTTTATTCGCTGCTGCCTTGATAGCAGGTGGTACCCAAGCGGCCTGGTTTGATGGCAATGATGCCTTGACCAGCGCCCATCAACGCCTGCTGGAAGGGAACACAGCAGGCAGTATGGATGCCATGATTGAAGCTTGGCAGCAGCCAAATCTATCTGCTTCGCGTCAGCAACACTTGGCGCAGCTACTTGCGTTGGCGATAACCGAAGATTGCGGGCGGAGCTTGAGTCAGCAGACGATGCCAGATTGGCTGAGCAATTTATCCCTGCGCCGTGAAACGGTGCAGACGACCAGCCGTGTCTACTATCGCTTGCAAGTTCGTGGGGAATCTCAGCCCGGTATTGCTCGTTTTTCGCTTAAACATTGGCCTGATGAAACCATTATTTCGCAGCGTTTGAGTGGTCAAAACCAACACCAGTGGTTGCTAGAGCAAGATGGCCTTTCCGAACCAATGAAAGAAGGGCTCTATCAGCTTGAGGTGACGTCAGTGGAAGGAGAAACATGGACCAGCTGGTTATTGATGACTCAGCCTCAACCCTTACAAAAAATCAGTTGGAAAGACACGCGAAGTTGGCGGATTGCCCCGCCTGATAGCTTAGAGTCCACCTGTCAGCGTCCGTTTCTAACGCTCAACCTCTACCCCCACAATCAGCCAGATGGTGCACCGATATGGTCGGTCGAAAAGCACAAACGCCTGCCCACGACGTTGCCAGTGCTGGACGTACCGAACGGGCAGTATTGGTTTAGTGTGGCGCTGATTGAAAGACGCTGGCAAGGTGCGTTGTCTGTTGAGGAAGTGCAGCGAATTGGTCGGGCGATTGATTTACCTGATCTGGATCCGGATGCGCTTCGCGCAATAAAGCCCGACTGACCAAGGTGTTACACGGCTTAAACCTGACATTGTTCACATCTTTTGACCTTACTTGATCGCGCTGGTCGCCAAGCCGCTACGCTCTTTAGATAAAACGAAGAGGAAAGCGAGGCAACCTAATGCACGATAAAAAACACCTACTTGTGCTTGCACTTGCAGCATGCTCAGGGTCTGCAGTGGCAGCGACCAATCCTACCGATGCGCGAACAAATGCGATGGGTGGCGCTGCAGTTGCGGCTGGCGACTACTTATCTGCGGGATTTCACAACCCTGCCTTGGCGGCACTTGACCCTGACAGCGCATTTGGGGTGGTTTTCCCTTATTTGGGCGCAGAAGTGCGTGACCCAGATGAGCTCTTGGATAATTTAGATGATATCTCTGATGCGTACGATAACAACGACCTGACGGCTGCGCAGCAAGCGATGCAAAATGCGAAGGGCGATCAGGCGCACTTGGATGCGGGGGTCGGTGCAGCTGTGGGGATCCCAACTGGTTCTATCTCTGCGACACTCTTTACCTCAGGGATCATTGAAGCTGCAGTCTTACCGGATATTAAAGACAGCGATATTACCACACCGTCGATTAACCCCAGTTCGACCGCGACCATCGTTGCCGTGGGGGTGGGTGAGCTAGGTGTTGCGCTCGCATCAAACGTGGAAATTGCCGGTCAACGTATCGCGGTGGGTGTCTCCCCAAAATTGCAACGTATCACAACCTACAACTATGGCGTCTCGGTTGATTCTTATGACACCGATGACTGGGATGATAGCCGTTACCGTGAAGAAGATAACGGCTTTAACATTGATGTTGGGGCAGTGTGGCAGACTGGTCCTTATCGCGTCGGCTTGGCCGGTAAAAACCTGATCAGTAACGATGTGGACACAGTGACAAGTAGTACAACGGGTCACAGCTTTACCTATGAGGTAGGGCCACAGTTTACGCTTGGCTCGGCGTTTGTCTCCGACTTTGTCACCATTGCCGGCGATATCGACTTAAACAAGAGCAAAGGGTTTAAAGGCACCCTGAATATTGACGATGATACCCAGTTTTTCCGTATCGGGGCTGAATTTGATGCCTTTGGCCATGCCCAATTACGCACTGGTTATCGCGCGGATATGAAAGATAACGTTGAAGACGCATTTACTCTGGGTCTAGGCTTGTCACCCTTTGGGGTGGTCAACGTGGATATCGCGGCGAGTATCATTGATAGCAACAGCTATGGGGGCTCAGCCCAACTCGCATTTACTTTCTAAGCTCGCGGTGACGAAAAGTCGATGACAACGCAAAAGGCAGGCCCTAAAATAGCCTGCCTTTCTAATAGATGAGCGTATTTATGTTCGACGGTATTACATTGACGCATGATGAGCAGCAACAGGCTGCAGAGCGTATTCACGCTTTGATGGCAGAGGGCATGAGTAGTGGTGAAGCCATCATGAAAGTCGCGGCAGAGATCAGAGCACAAGCAGCGGCGGCCTCAGCGTCTGAAGAGTAAGAAAAAGCAGCAGAATATGCTGCTTTTTTATTTACAATTCACCGGATCCCTGATTTATTTAATAGTAGAGAGGTCAAGGGAGTCGGGGATGAGTCACGCGGTCGAACAAGCAAGAGAGTGGGCACGAGTCAGGCATGCGCTGCAAAGATATGGTGCGCAGCCTTATCGCTGCCATCTCGATCATGTAGAGCGTATTGCTGCTCCATATGGTGAAGACGCACGTATTGTCGCTCAGTTGCATGATATTCTTGAAGACACCGCCACGCGTGTCGAAGAGATCGCCGAACGCTTTGGACCAACGATAGCGCGAGCGGTTATGCTGGTGACCGATCCGCGCAAACCGACCCGACATGAGAGAAAGCGGGCACTCAACCAGCGTTTGATCGCACTGGATCCTGGCGATGACGCCGCATGGCTTGCTCTGATTGTTAAAACCTGTGACCGTCTTGCCAATGTGATCGCAAGCAGTGAGCACAGTCCACCGCGTTTTCAGCAATACCAACGAGAGCATGGCGGCTTTCGGGTGGCCGTATACCGACCTGGTCTATGTGACAATTTATGGACGGAGTTAGATGGGCTGATTGATGCCGGCCAGCAAGCCGACCGGCATCCCGATCACCAACTTCACGCTTCGATATCGTAGATAGTCGGAATAGGTTGACGTTTGTGCTGGGTGGCTTGATAGACCTGAATGATCTTCTCTTTAACCGCCTCATCGACGGGCTTGCCTTCTAAGAAGTTATCAATTTGCTCATAGGTCAGCTGAAGCGCGTCTTCATCAGCTTTTTGCGGTGACAACTCCTCCAAATCCGCGGTCGGGACTTTATTGACCAATACCTCTGGCGCACCCAGTGCCGCAGCCAATTGGCGCACTTGTCGCTTGCTTAATCCAAATAGAGGAGCAAGGTCGCAGGCACCATCACCGTACTTGGTATAGAAACCAGTAATGTTTTCCGCAGAATGATCGGTCCCAATCACTAATCCCTGAGTTAGTCCAGCAATCTCGTATTGAGCGACCATGCGAGCGCGTGCTTTGACGTTACCTTTGACGAAATCAAGGGTGCCTTCGTTATCGGGTAACAGATCCACCGCCGCGACGGCATCTAATACCGCACTGTGCGTGCCATCGACACCGGGTTTGACATTGACCGTGACCGTCTTGCTTGGCTTGATAAAAGATAATGCCAATTGCGCTTCGTCTTCATCTTTTTGTACACCATAGGGCAAACGCACCGCGATAAATTGATAGTGATTGCGGCCGATCTCTTCGTTCAATTGCTCAACGGCTAGCTGGGCTAATCGACCACAAGTTGAAGAATCAACGCCCCCGCTAATACCTAATACCAGGCTGCGTGTTCCCGAGCGGGTGAGCATGGTCTTAATGAAGTGAATGCGGCGTGTAATTTCTGCTTGTGGATCGATAGAAGGTTGAACGCGCATTTCTTCGCGGATGTGTTGTTCCATGTTGTGTTCCTCTTGATTTCGCTTGCATGCGACCGACGTGATGATTCTTATTGGGTTTATTGTGCATGATCTCGCAAAGCTTGGGTATAGCTACGCCAAGATTAACCGTTATCACTGGTTACGAGATGGCCAATACGTCGATCCGCTTCGCCGATGGTCGCGCAATTAGGCAGATACATGTAAACTTCGTGGCAAAGAGGAATGATATGACTGAAAAAATTGCCATTTTTGGCAGCGCGTTTAATCCGCCCACACGCGGGCATGCTTCTGTTATCGAACAGTTGACGCATTTTGATCGCGTACTGCTGGTACCAAGTTATAAGCATGCGTGGGGAAAATCGATGGCCTCGTTTGAGCAGCGTTGCCAATGGGTTGATGCCTTTATTCACGATTTGAACATGCCGCAGGCCACCTGCTGTCGCCTTGAAGCAGAGTTGGGTAAAAATGGTGACGCTGTCACAACTTATATGTTGCTGACCGCGCTGCAGGCACACTATTGCCACGCCGATCTGACTTTCGTCGTCGGGCCAGATAACTTATTAAAATTCGGCCAATTTGCGCACAGTGAGCAGATCCTGACGCGTTGGTCCGTGCTAGGAATGCCAGAATCCGTCAATGTACGCAGTACGTATATCCGCGATCGGCTGGCAAAAGGGCTGTCAGTCGACGACTTGACGACCCCCAGTGTTGCCAAGCAACTCAGCGATACAGCATTCTCGCTCTCTGATTAAGCGAGTACAGCGTGATATTCGTCGGATAGCGCAAGGGCGGCATCGTAAGATAGCCCGAGCGACGTTGCTGCAGCTTCCAGCTTGTTGCCGGATTTAAGCTGCGCCCTCAGCTGGCGGACGGTGAGGTACTCGCACAACGCTGAATAGGTAAGCTGAGTGCAGGCCTGGAAGGTAAAATGCGCGTTGTCACCTTCGAGAGACCGTCCAGCATTCGCTTGTTCAACACAGGCCGCTACACATTGATAGCTAGCGTCGTTTGCGATTGCGGGTGATAGCGTCACCAGCTGATCGAGCAGTACCCCATGCAGGCGACGCGTTGCCGGTGTGTGTTGGTTCGCGCCGGATAACGGATCAAGTGCTGTGAGTCCGGCATGCAATAATGCGCTGGGTATCACGTGGCCCGCAGACTGAGGAAGTGACACCGTCACTCTAGGCGATACCGTTAGCTGATGCAGGCTGGTGTGTGGCGTGATCATCAGTGCGTATAGACAATCAAACGGAAGCCAAAAGCCTTGGCCAGCGTACACGGGAATATCGTGTTTACCGAGACGTACGAGAACTAAACCGATTTCTACGTATAAGAAAGTGGCGGTATGGCGACGCTTTCGCGGGGTAAGCACGAGGCGATCTTGGTGATAGGCGGTGTATTCGCTGGTGTACTTCATGTCTGGCTCTCATTTTTACAAGCCGGCAATGTTGAGCACTTTTAAACAAGAGGTCAAGCCCCAATATGATTGAGGGAACTCATGAGTACAGCATAGGTCTGACCTCCAACCTCTATAAAATGTCGCTGGATTAACTTTGAATCCTTGTTTGACCGCGTAGAATGGCGCGGTTTTTATCAAATGAAACGGAAAAACGTGCAAACAGTTAACGATCCTTACCAAGACATCCGCCCTTATCATGATGATGAGGTACATGCAGCGATTCATCGCTTGATCCAAGACGATGAATTTATCAATGCGATCTTATCCTATCGTTATCCTCATGCTTCGGGCCCGCTAGGGTGGTTACTTAAGCCCGCACTTAAACTTTATCTCACCCAAAAGTGGCGCAACATTAAAACTGTACAAGACGTACAGCTGCATGTCGCGAGTTACATGCGCAAGATGATCAAAACATCATGTGACAACGTCACTGTTTCGGGGGTCGAGCATCTTTCGCCGGATAAAGCGTATCTCTTTGTCTCTAACCATCGTGATATTGCGATGGATCCCGCGCTGGTCAATTGGTGTTTGCATCAGCAAGGCTTAGATACAGTGCGTATCGCGATTGGTGATAATCTATTGCGTAAACCCTGTGCGACCGAGCTGATGAAGTTAAATAAGAGCTTTATCGTCAAACGCTCCGCCAGAGCGCCGCGTGAAATGATGAAATCGCTCTCTCAGCTGTCGGCGTACATACGCCATTCATTAGATGAAGGCCAGTCTATCTGGATTGCTCAGCGTGAAGGGCGTGCAAAAACAGGATTAGACATGACCGATCCTGCCATCCTCAAGATGTTCTACATGGAAGGGCGCAAAAACAAGCAACCCTTTGATGAGTACATGCAGGCGCTAAATATCGTGCCGGTGGCCATCTCATATCAAAATGATCCTTGCGACTTAGACAAAGCGACTGAGCTAGATGCCGTCAATCGTTTGGGCGCTTATGAAAAGAGTGAATTTGAAGATATTCAAACCATTGTAAAAGGCATTGTGGGGCAGAAGCGTCAAGTTCATGTCGCCTTCGGTGCGCCCGTGACGGTGTCACAAGCAACACCAGAGACGCTAGCGTCAGATATCGATCGCCAAATTCACTGTTTATATCGACTTTACCCTGCTAACTATATCGCGGCGGGGGAAACGCATGACAGTGTTACCGCCGAAGAGCGCGCGCTGTTTGAACAAAAGTTGGCGCAAGCACCCGAGGCAGCACGCGATTATATTCGTCAGATGTACGCGAACCCGGTGATCAATGCGCAACGTGCCGCCAGCGATCAAGCGACGATATCGATAGATTAAGAGTGACAATGTCACTTCTTGCTAGTGTGAAGGCGATCCCACACGGGCGGATCGCCCACTTCTTCGAGCATAAAGTCGATAAACTCGCGCACTTTAGGGGCTAAATGTTTGCGGCGAGGATAGACGATATAAATCGGGAGTGCGAGGCAGGGACGCCAGTCTGGTAAGATCTCAATCAGCTCACCTTTTTGAAGTTCATCATCGAGGAGGTAGGTCGCTAAATAGGCAATCCCCATCCCCGCTTTTACAGCTTCAAGCACGGCAGGGGCATTATTGATGTTGTAGCGGCCCGATACGCGAACTACTTGCTCATTGCCTGCTTTATTGAATGGCCATTTATCATAGCTGCGTTCGCGACTTTGATAGGTGATACAGTCATGATGCCTCAAATCACTTAATTGACTTGGTGTTCCTTGCCGAGCTAAATAGTCCGGCGAGGCAACCAGTTTAAATTGGCAATCTGCGAGCTTGCGAGCCACCATTCCCTCTGGCGGTTGTTCATGGATCGCGACCCAGCAATCATAGCCTTCTTCAACCAGATTAGGGCGATGATCAAAGAGTGTAATATCGAGATCGAGCGCAGGGTACTTTTGCCGAAATGTGGCAAAACTGCGAGTGATCAGCGTGTTACCAAATGACTGTGCGACACCGATACGCAATTTACCTGTTACTTCGTCACGATAACCTGCCACCATGGCTTCCGCTTCGTCTAGCGTTGCCATAAGTTGCGCACCATAGTCGGCGTATTGTGCCCCGATTTCCGTTAGCGACACAGAGCGCGTATTCCGCTGCACCAATTGCACTCCCAACCTGTCTTCCAAATAACGCACTTGCTTGCTGACTTGAGACTTTGAAATCCCCAACCGTTCTGCTGCGCGGGTGAAGTGTTGTTCTTGAGCCACGGTAGCCAAAACAACAATTTGTTGGAGGTGATCAAGCATTACTTACGCTTCCCTGAAAGTTGATAGCCAGAAGCGTACCACAGTTCAATCCAGCTCGGGAGAGCAGGGCATCATTTAGTGACGCCGTCACGTGGTAGTTAAGATACTCAAAGTGGCTATTGCACTTATTTCATAAAATGCTATCAAAACGTGACAACCCACCGACTGCCAAAATCGTTTATCGCTTCAATATTTATATGACCAATAACGGATTCACCTATCGCCTCCCTGTTATCTACAACAAAACAAAATAAATATTTATCAATAACTTGAGTTTATTGTTTGCCAGCATAAACAGTATATGGTGTGAACTGTAAGTGCTCACTACAGATATTGTAATTTAATTACAGGCAGGGAGTTGCGGTGAATCACTATCAAGAATGTATTAATTACATTCATTTAATGAATCGATGATATCTGTTTATATTCATGGGCTAACATGGATAGAATTCAGGCTGGAGGTGGACATGATCGAATTACTCAAGCAGTTTTTTATCTTGGGCTGTATGTCATTTGGTGGCCCTGCGGCGCATATCGGTTATTTCGAGCGCGTTTTTGTGAAAGAGAAGCAGTGGCTGAGTGCAGAGACGTTTGCGTCAGGTTTAGCAATCAGCCAGTTTTTGCCGGGACCAGGTAGTAGTCAGCTTGGCATGTATATCGGCTATCAGCGCGCTGGTTATTTGGGGGCATTGGGGGCATTTGTCGCGTTTACGTTGCCTTCTTTCGCGTTATTAACCGCAGCAGCGATGTTTAGCAGCAATGATACGGCGGGTTGGATAAGCACACTGATTAGTGCGGCTAAGTTATTGGCTGTGGTTGTGGTGATTGACGCGACAATATCGATGGGGCGAAAATTCATTCATTCGTTCACTACAGCGGTGATTGCAATTGTCACCACGGTATGGCTACTAGTGTCGCCGTCTGGTGTTGTTTATCAAGTACTCCCCATCTTACTCGCTGGCATGATCGGTGCTATTGGTTTTAAACAAACCAGTATTCAGGCGGCTTCGATATCGATGGCGCACGCGCAACGGCACAGCGGGATCATTCTCAGTCTGTTTGGGTTTTTACTCACGGTTCCTTGGCTTTTCAATAGTGTCCTGCCGGTACAAGTCTTCAACCTGTTCTACCAAGCGGGAAGTTTTGTATTTGGCGGCGGCCATGTGGTGCTGCCGTTGTTAGAGCCCATTGTGGGTGACGTTGTCACAGACTCTGCATTGATTGAAGGCTACGCCGCCGCACAATTAGTGCCAGGTCCGATGTTTACCATGGCCAGCTACCTTGGCGCGACGGTTGAAGGACTATCGCCAATATGGGGCAGTATTATCGCCACAGTCGCAATCTTTTTACCCGGCGCGTTATTGATGTTTGGTGTATTGCCCGTGTGGGAGGCCGTTAAATCGCAGCCTAGATTGGCGGGGGCCATTATCATGATTAATGCCAGTGTTGTCGGCCTCTTAGCGGCAGCGCTTTATCAACCCGTATGGGTATCGGCGTATAGCCAGTGGGCTGATTTAATCCCGATAGTTGTTGGCTTAGTGGCACTCATTAAATGGCGCTTATCGGTTTTTTGGGTGCTGTTAATGATGATTGGTTACCAGTGGTTCTTTTGATGCCTTCCAGCCCGATATGAGTTCGGGCTTTATTTTACTCCCTTAATGCACTATAACTTTATATGTTATCAAAAATTCAACGTACTATCTGGTGGTCAAAGATATCTCAGTAGCCAAAACAATAGGTATCACACCATGCGGTGTTTAGATGTGGTGGGCAAAAAGTGCGGTGCCCCAAGCGGTTATAACTCTTGGGGCGATTGGTAGTGGAGATATCCTTTATAGCGAATATTGCCATGTCTGGCGGCTGCCGGTTTCCGATGCACGTTGAGCAAGTTCAATCGCGTAAATTACCTTAGTCGCTGATTCGGCGCTCACCGGGGAAGGGCGTTGATGTGTGATCGACTCTGCCAGTAAAGTAAAAAGTTGCTGGTATTGGCCAGTATGTAATGGACAAGTCATTTTAGTGACGCTGTCACCGTTCTCTAGTGTTGCTTCATGCGACTGAGTACCAAAGTTTTTGTCCAATATGGACATGCCTGCACGCAGTTGGTCTTCTTGAATATCCAACCCGTCGCAAGAGAAGGTTGCCTTTTCGCCGTGTACCGTAAAGCGCTCTGTGGTACCTGACCGATATGGGCTAGAGTTCAATATCACTTCGCTATCTGGGTAATGCAACGTGAGCTGAAAATAGTCAGTTGTTTGGCTGCCCGGACGCAAAGCGCGACATTGTGCCGAAATAGCGTTTGGGTCTCCAAGCAGGGTTAGTGCTTGATCAATCAGGTGCGAACCTAAATCGAAAAGAATACCAGCCCCTTCGCCAGGCAGTTCTCGCCAACGTTGCCTTACTTCTGGGCGATAGCGGTTAAAGCTTGAATACATGACTTTAATATCACCAAGCTCATCGTTTTCTAGCAGTGATTGGAGAGTCAGAAAGTCGCCATCCCAACGGCGATTATGGTAAGGACAGAGGGTTAGGCCTTTTTCATCCGCCAATTTTGCCAGCGCAAGACCGTCTTCACTGCGCGTGACAAATGGCTTTTCCACCAGAACATGGCAACCGGCTTCGAGTGATTGGCGTGCGTGCTCATAATGCAGATGATTGGGTGTGGTAATGACGACCAAATCAGGACTTTCATGCTCAAGCAGCGTATTGAGATCTGCGTAGCATGTCGCTTGGGGTAAATGTAGCCTGACGTTCTCGGGCTTACTGGAGACAACGGCCGTAATATCAAACTGCGACATCGCGTTAAGAAAAGGAAGATGGAATGTGTTGGCAGAAAAGCCGAAGCCAACCAATGCGGTTTTAATCATGAATAAACCCAAAATGGACGGTGTTTGGTTAAACCCTATAGAAAACCTCAAGGATGATCAATTGGCGCGCTCGACAACATCGATTATTCTAGTGCAATCAAGACTGAACGTATTAGAGAGACGCGGATGTGTCGTTATTTTAAAAGTGCTCAAGCCGGACACTGTTGAGCTATAATATACATCAAGTGCGCATTATGTAGTTTAGGATTATGTTGAGGGTTTTCGGTCAGTACCATTGCGAAGCACTGGACGACTAGGAACGCCGGAAGACGTGGGCGAGTTTACGAGAATCGTCTGACAAGAGACTAGCCCGTAATATAAACCTTATAATGCGCATTTGGTGATACCCCGATAATTCCCTCATACCCACATCACTTGCTNCAAGTGCGCATTATGTAGTTTAGGATTATGTTGAGGGTTTTCGGTCAGTACCATTGCGAAGCACTGGACGACTAGGAACGCCGGAAGACGTGGGCGAGTTTACGAGAATCGTCTGACAAGAGACTAGCCCGTAATATAAACCTTATAATGCGCATTTGGTGATACCCCGATAATTCCCTCATACCCACATCACTTGCTTGCAAGTGATAGAAGGGCGCTCACCATTGCTAGTTTATGTTTTCAAGGTTGGCGCCCGATACCCATACATACCTCGATAATTCCCCCATACCCCCACCATCCTGCGAGGCCATAGCGAGTTTTCAGCTAGTGCCGGCGTTAGGGTTTTTTCTCCTACCTGACCACTACCTTTCATTAGAGATGGGCAAAGCAGATCACGGGGGCGGAGGAAGCGAAGCGCCGCCCGCGGGAGCTGTGCTATAGGTTCGGGTTCCTGTTACACCCGAACTAA
>NZ_MUFN01000019.1:0-61710 GCF_001996205.1 Salinivibrio sp. IB574
GCTATCTGTACTGTACTTGCAAAAGTACACGGTGGTGCAGCGCGTGACTTCGCATCAATCGATAACGCACCAGAAGAGCGTGAGCGTGGTATCACCATCGCGACTTCGCACGTAGAATACGATACGCCAACTCGCCACTACGCGCACGTTGACTGCCCAGGGCACGCCGACTACGTGAAAAACATGATCACCGGTGCAGCGCAAATGGACGGTGGTATCCTAGTAGTAGCAGCGACTGATGGCCCAATGCCACAGACTCGTGAGCACATCCTGCTAGGCCGTCAGGTAGGCATCCCATACATCATCGTATTCATGAACAAATGTGACATGGTTGATGATGAAGAGCTGCTTGAGCTAGTTGAAATGGAAGTACGTGAGCTGCTTTCAGAGTATGACTTCCCAGGTGACGACTGCCCAGTAATCCAAGGTTCAGCACTAGGTGCTCTGAACGGTGAAGAGCAGTGGGAACAGAAGATTGTTGAGCTAGCGGAAGCACTGGAYTCTTACATCCCAGAGCCAGAGCGTGCGATCGACAAGCCGTTCATCCTGCCAATCGAAGACGTATTCTCAATCCAAGGCCGTGGTACTGTAGTAACTGGTCGTGTTGAGCAAGGCATCATCACCGTTGGTGACGAAGTAGAAATCGTTGGCATGAAAGACACCACCAAGACCACTTGTACTGGTGTTGAAATGTTCCGTAAGCTTCTAGACGAAGGCCGTGCTGGTGAGAACGTTGGTGTTCTTCTGCGTGGTACTAAGCGTGACGAAGTTGAGCGTGGTCAAGTACTGGCGAAGCCTGGTTCAATCACCCCGCACACTAAGTTCGAGTCAGAAGTATACGTACTGTCTAAAGACGAAGGCGGCCGTCATACTCCGTTCTTCAAAGGCTACCGTCCACAGTTCTACTTCCGTACAACTGACGTGACCGGTACTATCGAACTGCCAGAAGGCGTTGAGATGGTAATGCCTGGTGACAACATCAAGATGGTTGTTGTTTGACACTTATATTGTTGCTATTTTGCCCAGTCTTAGTGAACAAATGCAGCGTGTTGGTGCTCGTATTGATACCCTTAGGTGTGATAAATACGAGCACCGCGTGTCATTGCCAAGGCATTATGGTGTTTTGGCTGCAAAGACATTGCCGTCTATGTAGACTTGTTACAGGTAGAATGTATGAAAGCGAACGCTGAGACCCAATCCGGTTCGATGGACATCCTTAAATGGGGTGTTGTTTTTGTCCTGTTGGCCGCAGCCGTGGTAGGGAATAGCCTGTACAGTGACGTGTCTGTGGTAGTGCGAGCTGCTGCCGTAGTGGTGTTAGTTGCCGCTGCGGGTGGTATCGCTGCACTCACGATGAAAGGAAAAGCTGCGATCACGTTTGCACGCGAATCGCGTATGGAAGTGCGTAAAGTTGTATGGCCTACGCGTCAAGAGACCTTACAAACCACTCTCATCGTTCTGGCTGTTACTGTCGTTATGGCGCTCATCCTGTGGGGCGTTGACGGGATTATGGTCCGTCTAGTCCGCCTAATCACTGGCGTGTGAGGTAAAAGTACATGAGCGAAGCTCCCAAAAAACGTTGGTATGTGGTTCAGGCTTTCTCTGGTTTTGAAAGCCGTGTTGCGCAGTCATTGCGTGAACATATCAAAATGCACGAAATGGAAGATCACTTTGGTGAAGTCTTGGTGCCAACCGAAGAAGTGGTTGAAATGCGTCAAGGCCAGCGCCGTAAAAGTGAGCGCAAATTCTTCCCAGGCTACGTGCTAGTACAAATGGTGATGAACGATGAATCTTGGCACTTGGTACGCAGTGTTCCTCGTGTAATGGGCTTCATCGGTGGCACCTCAGATCGTCCTGCGCCGATTTCAGACAAAGAAGCCGATGCGATTCTCAACCGTCTTGAAAAAGCGAGTGAGTCACCCGTACACAAAACCGTCTTTGAGGCTGGTGAAGTGGTTCGCGTGACGGAAGGACCATTTGCAGACTTTAACGGTGTGGTTGAAGAAGTGGACTATGACAAGAACCGTCTTAAGGTGTCTGTGTCTATCTTTGGCCGTGCAACCCCAGTTGAGCTTGAGTTTGGCCAGGTAGAAAAAACCTGATCAAAAAAGCATCATCAACGGTTGGCAAGGGCGCGAAATTTGACTATAATTTCGCGCCCTTTTGTTAAACGGGGAGTCTATCGTCAGGTAGACGTTAGTACCCAAAATTAGGTAATTGAATAATGGCAAAGAAAGTAGAAGCTTACATCAAGCTGCAAGTTGCAGCGGGTGCAGCTAACCCATCGCCACCGGTTGGTCCTGCTCTAGGTCAACACGGTGTGAACATCATGGAATTCTGTAAAGCGTTTAACGCGAAGACCGAATCTATCGAGAAAGGTCTGCCGATTCCTGTTGTTATCACTGTATATAACGATCGTTCTTTCACTTTCGTTACTAAGACTCCGCCAGCGGCAGTTCTTCTTAAGAAAGCAGCAGGCGTTAAGTCTGGTTCAGGTCGTCCAAACACTGAAAAAGTGGGTACCGTGACTGACGCTCAGATCCAAGAGATCGCAGAAACCAAAGCGGCAGACATGACCGGTGCGGACATCGAAGCGATGAAACGCTCTATTGCGGGTACTGCCCGTTCAATGGGCCTGAACGTAGAGGGTTAAGACAATGGCTAAAATGACTAAGCGCATGCGCGTAATCCGCGAAAAAGTTGATGTGACCAAAGAGTACGACATCAACGAAGCCGTTGCTCTACTGAAGGAACTGGCGACTGCTAAATTTGTTGAAAGCGTTGACGTTGCTGTCAACCTTGGCATCGATGCACGTAAATCAGACCAGAACGTTCGTGGCGCAACTGTACTGCCACACGGTACTGGCCGTGATATCCGTGTTGCTGTGTTCACACAAGGTGCGAACGCTGAAGCCGCGAAAGAAGCGGGTGCCGACATCGTTGGTATGGAAGACCTGGCTGAGCAAGTGAAGAAAGGCGAAATGAACTTTGACGTCGTTGTCGCTTCACCAGACGCGATGCGCGTTGTTGGCCAACTGGGTACTATCCTAGGTCCTCGCGGCCTGATGCCAAACCCGAAAGTGGGTACTGTAACGCCTAACGTTGCTGAAGCGGTTAAGAACGCGAAAGCAGGTCAGGTTCGTTACCGTAACGACAAGAACGGCATCGTTCACACCACCATCGGTAAAGTAGACTTTGACGCGAACAGCCTGAAAGAAAACCTGGAAGCGCTGTTGGTTGCACTGAAGAAGGCGAAGCCAACTTCAGCAAAAGGTACTTTCATTAAGAAAGTTAGCCTGTCTACCACCATGGGCGCAGGTGTTGCTCTGGACCAGAACACTCTGGAAACCAGCGCAAGCTAATTGCCAGAAGCGAGTGAGTAGTTTATACTCTCTCGCTTCACAATTTTATGGCTGAGTCTGTTTAACAGACTTCGTCCAAGACCGTAGGCGTTCATTACGAACTTAATATTTCCTACGTAGACGGTGCCAGAACATGATAGATTTCTCGTCTTTCTTGGATCTGCACCGTACAAGCTCTCTCTGCAAAGCTGTAGAGAGTGGTGTTAAACAATCCAGGAGCAAATCCAAATGGCTTTAAACCTTCAAGACAAAAAAGCAATTGTTGCTGAAGTCAACGAAGCTGCCAGTGGTGCCCTGTCTGCAGTAGTTGCTGATTCTCGCGGTGTAACCGTGGATGCGATGACTTCTCTACGTAAACAAGCGCGTGAAGCGGGCGTTTTCATGAAAGTTGTTCGTAATACACTGGCTCGCCGTGCAGTTGAAGGCACTGACTACGAGTGTCTAAAAGACACTTTCGTTGGTCCAACTCTGATTGCGTTTTCTAACGAGCACCCTGGTGCCGCTGCGCGTCTTTTCAAAGACTTCGCAAAAGAGAACAAAGAGTTTGAGATCAAGTCTGCTGCATTCGAAGGTGCGATCACTGACCCAGAGGTATTGGCAACACTGCCAACGTACGACGAAGCAATTGCACGCCTGATGATGGGTCTGAAAGAAGCATCTGCAGGCAAGCTGGTTCGTACTATTGCCGCTGTTCGCGACCAAAAAGAAGCGGCGTAATTGCCCTTTTACATTGGTTGCTTAATCTAATTATTGTTGACTTTAAAGAGAATTGTTATGTCTATCACTAACGAGCAAATCCTAGACGCAATTGCAGACATGTCTGTAATGCAAGTTGTTGAGCTAATCGAAGCAATGGAAGAAAAATTCGGCGTATCAGCTGCAGCAGCCGTTGTTGCTGGTGGTGCTGCTGAAGGCGGTGCTGCTGAAGAGCAAACCGAATTTGACGTCATCCTGAAAGAAGCTGGTGCTAACAAAGTAGCAGTTATCAAAGCGGTTCGTGGCGCAACTGGTCTAGGCCTGAAAGAAGCGAAAGCTCTGGTTGACGGCGCTCCTGCACCTCTGAAAGAAGGTGTTGAGAAAGAAGAAGCTGAAGCGCTTAAAGCTCAGCTAGAAGAAGCTGGTGCTTCTGTTGAAGTTAAGTAATTTATACTTAATTTCTTAGCCTGAAAGGGCATTGGCTGGTGGCTAAATAGCCACCGGCCTTTTTGCGCTGTAGGGCGGTAGTGAAATTTCCACCCCGTTTTATCACTGCTGACCATGCAAAAAAAATCAAAGCAAGCGCTTTGATTTTCCTACACTAAACGGTGGTTGTTTAGTCACTGTCCCTTGTACTGGACAGTTTGGGTCACTTATCAGCGAGCTGAGGAACCCTATGGTTTACTCTTATACCGAGAAAAAGCGTATCCGTAAGGATTTTGGTAAGCGTCCTCAAGTTCTGGACGTGCCATACTTGCTGTCGATCCAGCTTGAATCTTTTGAGAAGTTTATCGAGCAGGATCCAGAAGGGCAATACGGTCTTGAAGCTGCCTTTCGCTCTGTCTTTCCAATTCAGAGCTACAACGGCAATTCCGAGCTGCAATACGTTAGCTATCGTCTCGGTGAGCCAGTTTTCGATGTCAAAGAATGCCAAATTCGCGGCGTAACCTATTCGGCACCACTACGCGTGAAACTGCGCTTGGTGATGTTTGATAAAGATGCCCCGGCTGGTACCGTTAAAGACATCAAAGAACAAGAAGTCTATATGGGCGAAATTCCGCTCATGACTGAAAATGGTACCTTTGTCATCAATGGTACTGAGAGGGTTATCGTATCCCAGCTGCACCGTAGTCCGGGCGTCTTTTTCGACAGCGATAAGGGTAAAACCCATTCCTCAGGAAAAGTGCTATATAACGCACGCGTGATCCCATACCGTGGTTCATGGTTGGATTTCGAATTTGATCCTAAGGATATCGTTTACGTTCGTATCGACCGTCGTCGTAAGCTGCCTGCATCGATTATTCTGCGTGCGCTGGAATATACAACGGAAGAGATCCTGGATCTGTTCTTCGATAAAGTTGTCTTTGAAGTCAAAGGTAAAGCGCTAGTCATGGAACTGGTGCCTGATCGTCTACGTGGCGAAACAGCCAGCTTTGACATTGAAGCCAACGGCACCGTTTATGTTGAACAGGGTCGCCGTATTACCGCTCGCCACATCCGTCAGTTGGCGAAAGATAACGTCGATCACATCGAAGTGCCGGTTGAGTACATCGCAGGCAAGATTTCTGCACGTGATTACGTTAACCAAGACACAGGCGAAGTGATTGTCTCGGCTAACCAAGAGTTAAGCCTGGAGACACTGGCGCAATTGTCGCAAGCGGGTCACAAGAAAATCGAAACCCTGTTTACCAACGACTTAGATCATGGTCCGTACATGTCAGATACCTTGCGTATCGACAACACCACGGATCGTTTGACTGCGTTGGTTGAAATCTATCGCATGATGCGCCCAGGCGAGCCACCAACAAAAGAAGCGGCAGAACAACTGTTCGAAAGCCTCTTCTTCTCTGAAGATCGTTACGATCTATCAGCGGTGGGCCGTATGAAGTTCAACAGCTCATTAGGGCGTGATGAACTAACCGGTCCTGGCGTACTGAGCAAAGAAGACATCATTGAAGTGATGCGTAAACTGATCGATATCCGTAACGGTATCGGTGAAGTGGACGACATCGACCACCTAGGTAACCGTCGTATTCGTTCGGTTGGCGAAATGGCCGAGAACCAATTCCGTGTTGGTTTGGTACGTGTTGAGCGTGCGGTTAAAGAGCGTCTGAGCCTGGGTGACCTTGACAATGTGATGCCACAAGACCTGATCAACGCTAAGCCAATTTCGGCCGCGGTGAAAGAGTTCTTTGGTTCATCTCAGTTGTCACAATTTATGGACCAAAACAACCCGTTGTCTGAGGTGACGCACAAGCGTCGTATCTCTGCATTGGGTCCAGGTGGTTTGACGCGTGAGCGCGCCGGCTTTGAAGTTCGAGACGTACACGCGACGCACTACGGTCGTCTCTGTCCGATCGAAACCCCTGAAGGTCCGAACATCGGTCTGATTAACTCACTGTCAGCGTTTGCGCGTTGTAACCCTTACGGCTTCTTGGAAACCCCATACCGTAAAGTGGTTGACGGTAAAGTGACCGATCAAATCGATTACCTGTCAGCGATTGAAGAAGGCCACTACGTGATTGCGCAGGCGAACGCCGCGCTGAACGAAGATGGCTCGTTCACTGATGAACTGATCACTGCGCGTGAGAAAGGGGAATCAGGTCTGCACCCACGTGACCATGTTCAGTACATGGACGTTGCAACCAACCAGGTTGTATCGGTGGCAGCCTCTCTGATCCCATTCCTTGAGCATGACGATGCGAACCGTGCCTTGATGGGTGCGAACATGCAACGTCAGGCCGTTCCAACATTGCGTGCGCAAAAGCCGCTGGTTGGTACGGGTATCGAGCGTAATGTGGCGGTTGACTCAGGTGTTACCGCGGTTGCGAAACGTGGCGGTATCATCCAGTCAGTTGATGCTTCGCGCATCGTACTGAAAGTGAATGAAGATGAACTGGTACCTGGTGAAGCGGGTATCGACATCTACAACCTGACTAAGTACACCCGTTCTAACCAGAACACCTGTATTAACCAGCGTCCAACTGTGATGCCGGGCCACCAAGTGGCAAAAGGTGACGTACTGGCTGACGGCCCATCGACTGACTTGGGCGAGCTAGCACTGGGTCAGAACATGCGTATCGCGTTCATGCCGTGGAACGGTTATAACTTTGAGGATTCCATCCTTATTTCCGAGCGCGTCGCGCAGGAAGACCGTTTAACCACTATCCACATTCAAGAGCTTTCTTGTGTGGCGCGTGATACCAAGTTGGGCAGCGAAGAAATCACCGCGGACATTCCAAACGTGGGTGAAGCAGCGCTATCGAAACTGGATGAGTCAGGGGTTGTGTATATCGGTGCCGAAGTGAAAGGCGGCGATATCATGGTCGGTAAAGTGACGCCAAAAGGCGAAACGCAACTGACACCAGAAGAGAAACTGCTGCGTGCAATCTTCGGCGAAAAAGCCTCTGACGTGAAAGACTCGTCACTGCGTGTGCCGAACGGTGTATCAGGTACGGTTATCGATGTACAAGTCTTTACTCGCGATGGCGTAGAGAAAGACAAGCGTGCACTCGAAATCGAAGAGATGCAGCTGAAAGAAGCGAAGAAAGACCTGACCGAGGAGTTCTCTATCCTTGAAGGTGGTCTGCTAGCGCGTGTTCGTTCACTGCTTTCTCAAGCCGGTTATACCGACAACCAGTTAGACGCCATGGATCGTAAGACCATGTTGACACAAACACTGGATGATGAAGCACAGCAAACCCAGCTAGAGCAGCTGGCTGAGCAATACGACGAAATTAAAGCCGAGTTCGATAAGAAGTTCGAAACCAAGCGCCGTAAGATCACTCAAGGTGATGATTTGGCTCCTGGCGTACTGAAGATCGTTAAAGTCTACTTGGCCGTTAAACGTCGCATCCAGCCGGGTGACAAGATGGCCGGTCGTCACGGTAACAAAGGTGTAATCTCGAAGATTAACCCAGTTGAAGACATGCCTTACGACGAAAACGGTGTTCCTGTGGATCTGGTACTTAACCCGCTGGGTGTACCTTCACGTATGAACATCGGTCAGATCCTAGAAACACACATGGGTCTGGCGGCGAAAGGTATCGGTGACAAGATCAACCGCATGCTCAAAGAGCAGCAAGAGCTGGCGAAATTCCGCGAGTTCCTGCAGAAGGTCTATAGTCTGGGCGATACCCGTCAGAAAGTGGACATCAGTAAACTGACTGACGACGAAGTACGCACCTTGGTGAACAACCTGCGTGACGGTCTTCCAACGGCATCGCCTGTCTTTGACGGTGCACCAGAGCCGTTGATCAAAGAGCTACTCAAACTGGGTGATCTGCCAGAGTCAGGTCAGCTAGCGCTTTATGATGGCCGCACGGGTGAGAAGTTTGAGCGTCCAGTAACCGTGGGTTACATGTATATGCTGAAACTTAACCACTTGGTTGATGACAAGATGCACGCCCGTTCAACTGGCTCGTACAGCCTTGTAACTCAGCAGCCGCTGGGTGGTAAGGCACAGTTCGGTGGTCAGCGATTCGGTGAGATGGAAGTATGGGCACTGGAAGCATACGGTGCTGCCTATACCCTACAAGAAATGCTCACCGTGAAGTCGGATGACGTTAATGGCCGTACCAAGATGTATAAGAACATCGTGGATGGCGACCATCGTATGGAGCCGGGCATGCCGGAATCTTTCAACGTATTGCTGAAAGAAATCCGCTCGTTGGGTATCAACATCGAGCTGGAAGACGAGTAAGCCGCTGGCTGACTCTCTCCGGTAAGAATATGAAGGCGCTGCCTGTCAGCGCCTTTATGGGTCAACTCCTCACAGGAGCCGATTGTGAAAGACTTACTTAAGTTTCTGAAAGCACAGCATAAGACCGAAGAATTTGATTCGATCAAAATCGGTCTAGCCTCACCAGACATGATCCGTTCATGGTCGTTTGGTGAAGTGAAAAAGCCAGAAACCATCAACTACCGTACCTTTAAGCCTGAGCGTGACGGTTTGTTCTGTGCACGTATCTTCGGCCCGGTCAAAGACTACGAATGTCTTTGTGGTAAATACAAGCGCCTGAAGCACCGTGGCGTCATTTGTGAAAAATGTGGCGTTGAAGTTACTCAGACCAAAGTGCGCCGTGAGCGTATGGGTCACATTGAGCTGGCTTCACCTGTTGCCCACATTTGGTTCCTGAAGTCGCTACCATCACGCATTGGTTTGCTGATGGACATGCCGCTACGTGACATCGAGCGTGTGCTTTACTTTGAATCCTACGTGGTGATTGAGCCAGGTATGACCAACCTTGAGCGCGGTCAGATGCTGTCTGAAGAGCAGTACTTGGACGCGTTGGAAGAGTGGGGCGACGAATTTGATGCGCGCATGGGCGCAGAAGCAGTGAAAGCACTGCTGGCGAACATGGATCTGTCAGTTGAGACAGAGCAAATGCGTGAAGAGTTGGAAGAAACCAACTCTGAAACCAAACGTAAGAAGATCACTAAGCGTTTGAAGCTGGTGGAAGCCTTCTTGCAATCAGGTAACAACCCTGAGTGGATGATCCTGACTGTGCTGCCTGTGTTGCCGCCAGACTTGCGTCCATTGGTACCGTTGGACGGTGGTCGTTTTGCGACCTCGGATCTGAACGACCTTTACCGTCGTGTGATCAACCGTAACAACCGTTTGAAGCGCCTGCTTGATCTTGCTGCACCAGACATCATCGTGCGTAACGAAAAACGCATGCTGCAAGAGTCTGTGGATGCCCTGCTCGATAACGGTCGTCGTGGTCGTGCCATCACTGGCTCGAACAAGCGTCCGCTTAAATCGCTGGCTGACATGATCAAAGGTAAGCAGGGTCGTTTCCGTCAGAACCTGCTGGGTAAACGCGTTGACTACTCTGGCCGTTCGGTAATCACCGTAGGTCCATACTTGCGTCTGCATCAGTGTGGTCTACCAAAGAAAATGGCACTAGAGCTGTTTAAACCGTTTATCTACGGCAAGCTTGAGACTCGTGGTCTCGCGACCACCATCAAAGCCGCCAAGAAGATGGTTGAGCGCGAAGAAGCTGTGGTATGGGATATCTTGGATGAAGTCATCCGTGAACACCCTGTCCTGCTAAACCGTGCACCAACACTTCACCGTTTGGGTATCCAAGCGTTTGAACCTGTGCTTATCGAAGGTAAAGCGATTCAGCTACACCCATTGGTGTGTGCGGCCTATAACGCCGACTTCGATGGTGACCAGATGGCTGTTCACGTACCGCTGACGCTGGAAGCCCAGCTCGAAGCGCGTGCGTTGATGATGTCGACCAACAACATCCTATCGCCAGCATCCGGTGATCCTATCATCGTACCGTCTCAGGACGTGGTACTGGGTCTTTACTACATGACCCGTGAGAAGGTGAAYGGYAAAGGCGAAGGCATGTACTTGGCWGGYCCAGGCGAAGCYGAAAARGTTTACCGYACMGGYCATGCTGAACTGCATACGCGTGTAAAAGTGCGTATCAAGCAAGTTGATATCGATGAGATGGGCGCTCGTACCGAGAAAGTATCACTGGTTGATACCACCGTCGGTCGTGCCATGCTGTGGACCATCGTGCCGGAAGGCCTGTCATTTGACTTGGTTAACCAGCCGTTGGGTAAAAAGCAAATCTCTAACTTGCTCAACACCTGTTACCGTAAGCTGGGTCTGAAAGACACCGTTATTTTTGCTGACCAAATCATGTACACCGGTTTTGCCTACGCGGCACTGTCGGGCACCTCTGTCGGTATCGACGATATGGTGATCCCACAAGCCAAGTACGACTTGATCGAAGCAGCAGAAGCAGAAGTTGCGGAAATCCAAGAGCAGTTCCAATCTGGTCTGGTTACCGCGGGCGAACGTTACAACAAAGTGATCGATATCTGGGCTGCAGCGAACGAACAAGTTGCAAAAGCCATGATGGATAACCTGTCTAACGAGACAGTGATTAACCGTGACGGCGAAGAAGAAATCCAGAAGTCGTTCAACAGTGTTTACATGATGGCCGACTCAGGCGCACGTGGTTCTGCTGCACAGATTCGTCAGCTAGCCGGTATGCGTGGTCTGATGGCGAAGCCAGATGGCTCTATCATCGAAACGCCAATCACGGCGAACTTCCGTGAAGGCCTGAACGTTCTTCAGTACTTTATCTCTACGCACGGTGCGCGTAAGGGTCTTGCAGATACCGCATTGAAGACAGCGAACTCAGGTTACCTGACTCGTCGTCTGGTTGACGTAGCCCAAGACGTGGTCGTGACCGAAACCGATTGTGGCACCGAAGGCGGTATCCACATGATGGCGGTTATCGAAGGCGGTGACGTGAAAGAAGCACTGCGTGAGCGTGTGCTGGGTCGTGTCGTCGCTGAAGACGTACTGAAGCCGGGTACTGACGAGGTGCTTGCACCACGTAACACCCTGTTGGATGAGAAGTGGTGTGACATTCTTGAGCAGCACTCTGTCGATAAGGTAAAAGTACGCTCTGTCGTAACCTGTGAAACTGACTTCGGTTGTTGTGCACACTGTTACGGTCGTGACTTGGCACGTGGTCACTTGGTGAACCACGGTGAGTCTGTGGGCGTTATCGCGGCACAGTCTATCGGTGAGCCAGGAACACAGCTGACCATGCGTACGTTCCACATCGGTGGTGCGGCATCGCGTGCGGCGGCAGAAAACAACATCCAGGTGAAGAACAAAGGTTCTATGCACCTGCACAATGTGAAATCCGTGACCAATAGCGACGGTAAGCTAGTGATTACCTCGCGTGCGTCAGAGATGACCATTGTTGATGAGTTCGGTCGTACGAAAGAAAGCTACAAAGTGCCTTACGGTGCCTTGCTGAGCAAGAAAGATGGTGAAGCGGTTGAAGCTGGCGACGTTGTTGCTAACTGGGATCCGCACACCATGCCAATCATCACCGAAGTAGAAGGTAGCGTTCGCTTCGTAGACATGATTGATGGCGTCACCATGCAGCGTCAAACTGATGAACTGACTGGCCTGTCTTCTATCGTGGTAATGGATGCTTCTGAGCGCCCATCATCCGGTAAAGATAAGCGTCCTGCAGTGAAACTGGTTGATGCGCAAGGCAATGACATGATGATCCCAGGCACTGATATGCCGGTTCAATACTTCTTGCCGGGTAACGCAATTGTTCAGCTGGATGACGGCGCGAACGTTGGCATTGGTGACACCTTGGCGCGTATCCCGCAAGAAAGCGGCGGTACCAAGGATATCACCGGTGGTCTGCCACGTGTTGCTGACCTGTTCGAAGCGCGTAAGCCAAAAGAGCCAGCTATCTTGGCGGAGATCACAGGTACTGTTTCCTTCGGTAAAGAAACCAAAGGTAAACGTCGCCTGATCATCACCCCAGAAGAAGGCCAAGCCTACGAAGAGATGATTCCAAAATGGCGTCAGCTCAACGTATTCGAAGGTGAAAAAGTCGAGAAAGGTGATGTGATCGCTGATGGTCCAGAATCACCGCACGACATCTTGCGTCTGCGTGGTGTTCACGCAGTGGCTGAGTACATCACCAACGAAGTTCAAGACGTTTACCGTCTGCAAGGCGTTAAGATCAACGATAAGCACATCGAGACCATCGTGCGTCAGATGCTGCGTAAGGTGACCATTAAGTCTGCAGGTGATACCGACTTCTTGGAAGGCGAGCAAGTAGAATACTCACGTGTGACCATTGCTAACCGTGAACTTGAAGCGGAAGGCAAGCGTCCAGCGACCTATGGTCGTGACCTGCTGGGTATCACTAAAGCCTCGTTGGCGACTGAGTCATTCATCTCAGCGGCATCGTTCCAGGAAACCACGCGCGTGCTGACAGAAGCAGCCGTAGCGGGTAAACGTGATGACTTACGTGGTCTGAAAGAGAACGTGATTGTGGGTCGTTTGATCCCAGCCGGTACTGGTTTCGCGTATCATAAAGATCGTCAAGCTAAACGTGCTGAGCCTGAACAGCCTGTTGCACCACAGATTGATGCTGAGCAAGCCTCACAAGATCTGGCAGCACTGTTGAATGCAGGACTGAACGACGACAATTAATTGATTGTCTCGCACCATTGAAAAGGCACCTCCTCGGAGGTGCCTTTTGTTTTTCTGCCCTAGAGCAAAAAAACGCCGCCAAGAGGCGACGGATTCGGTGCTTATTTTTAGGCGCCCGGCGGGTGGGCCAAACTGTCTGCAATGACACGAATCAGCGTGTCTTCTAACTCGAAACGTTGTTCCAGCAGCTCACCGACCGATGAGATGTCTTCATCAAAGTCGGGGAAGTGATAGTCCTCATCGTCCCAATCAAGCTCACTAAACTTGTCGTTGAAATCGAGCAGGGGATCCGTGGTGTCAACAATGCGGAAATACAAGTTATCGGTTTCTTGTGTTGCCGAGAAGCCGGTAGACTGCCATCGCTCCATGACCATGTTATAAATCTTAAAATGCCCCGTGGAGATGTAATCGACCAAGTGATCGCAGAAGCGGTCAATTTCTTCTTTGCTCGGCAGATTCTGCTTCTTTTTTACCGCGACACCTGCCACGTTGTAGTATTCAACCAGCAGTTGACGACGTAACTCGAGCCAGTAATCGATGACGTCATCGTAACCGCTCCATTGTGCTTTAGTACGTTCAAGTTTTTTCAGCATGATCGGCGTCCTCGTGATCGATCAGCGAATGGGTGGCACTATATACGGCCAACTTAAAATTAACGGGCTGCTCAATCCTTTGCATCACGTTATGAAGTTAGATTGCCAGTATTCAAGTATAGCTGCAAGGCTAAGGAAGTGACCATGTCTCAGAATCAACAAGCCGTCTATTTGTGCGCGATTGTCGACGGAAAACTTTGGCTCCCTCAGGGTACATTGCCTTTGTTACCCCTATCAGAATTGCCGTTTACGGTGCAGACGACGATCACCGTTGGTCATTATCAACACATCCCAGTGGTGGGGGCATGGAATTGTAACACCATGCTACCGAGTGAAGAGATGGCGGGCTTGAGAGCGCTATTATCGGATTTACCGGCTGACTTGTTTGCGCTAGTGGGACGAGTCGTTCAGCTTGATGTGATGCAAAAGCAGCAAGCATTTTGCGGCCGCTGTGGCCACCGTGCGGTATTGGATACACAGTCGGTCGCGATGTGGTGCGCCGACTGTCAGCGTCACGATTATCCGCGTGTCTCGCCTTGTGTGATTGTGGCGGTACGTGATGACAAGCGACTGCTGCTGGCACAGCATCCACGGCATAAAACCGGTATGTATACCGTGATTGCCGGATTCGTTGAGCCCGGTGAAACCCTCGAACAGTGCGTGGCGCGCGAGGTCAAAGAGGAAACGGGGATTGAGGTGAAAAATATCCGTTATATGGATAGCCAGCCGTGGGCCTTTCCTTCCAATGTCATGATGGGTTTTTTGGCCGACTATGCAGGCGGTCAGCTACGGCCAGATTATGAGGAATTGACGGATGCACAATGGTTTGATTGCCAATCACTCCCGCCAGTTGCACCTCAAGGGACCATTGCGCGGCGCTTGATTGACGCAAGCTGCACGCTTGCGCAGGAATAAAAAAACCCGGCCGTAGGGAAGCCGGGGTAAGATGCGAACATAATTGTCTTTCGCAGACCTATTGTCGTTATGCGTTGGTTGTATCATGTGGTGAGAAAAGCAGCAATCATCGCCCACCCTTAGGATGACAGTTTTATGATCCTGTTAACAAAGGTTGGCTTTTGTTGCGACTCGACAGTGATACAATGACGCCTCTTTTCGCTCACAGGCTTTAACACAATGACTGAACTGAAAAACGATCGCTATTTACGCGCTTTACTCAAACAGCCAGTGGATTGCACCCCCGTGTGGATGATGCGTCAAGCTGGTCGCTATCTGCCAGAATACCGCGAAGTACGTGCGCAAGCCGGTGATTTTCTGTCATTGTGTAAAAATGCAGAACTGGCGTGTGAAGTGACTTTACAACCATTACGCCGCTTTGATCTCGATGCCGCTATTCTGTTCTCCGACATTTTGACCATCCCCGATGCGATGGGACTGGGTTTGTATTTTGAGACCGGAGAGGGGCCGAAGTTTGCGCGCCCGATCACCTGTAAGGCGGACGTCGATAAAATCGGCATTCCTGATCCTGAAGGTGAGCTGCAATATGTGATGAATGCCGTACGCACTATTCGTCACGAATTGAACGGAGACGTTCCCTTGATTGGTTTTTCCGGCAGCCCTTGGACGCTCGCCACTTACATGGTGGAAGGGGGCAGCTCGAAAGCCTTTACCAAGCTCAAGAAGATGATGTATGCCGAGCCACAAACCCTGCATGCATTACTCGATAAGCTTGCCGATAGCGTGACCAGCTATTTGAATGCGCAAATCAAAGCGGGCGCCCAATCGGTGATGATCTTTGATACTTGGGGTGGGGTATTAACCCCGCGTGATTATCACGACTTCTCACTCCAATACATGCATAAAATTGTGGATGGCCTGATCCGTGAGCATGAAGGCCGTCGTGTCCCAGTGACCTTGTTTACCAAAAACGGCGGAATGTGGCTTGAGAAAATCGCGGCGACCGGTTGCGATGGTGTGGGGTTAGATTGGACAATCGATATTGCCGATGCCAAAGCACGGATTGGTGATAAAGTGGCCTTGCAAGGCAATATGGACCCGTCCATCCTCTATGCTCAGCCTGATCGTATCCGTCAAGAGGTTGCGACTATCCTAGAAGGATTTGGCGAAGGGACAGGCCATGTCTTTAATCTCGGCCACGGGATCCACCTTGATGTCCCGCCGGAAAACGCCGGTGTGTTTGTCGATGCGGTGCATGAGCTGTCCCGTCCGTATCACGACTAAGCTAGCACGCTCGCCAATGGCGAGCGTTTTTTTACCTCGGTGCAGTGAACAACGCCTGTTGGATCTGCGTTTGCAAGGCTGGCACTACCTGTTCTTCAAACCATGGGTGACGACGTAGCCATAACGTATTTCTGGGCGAGGGGTGAGGCAGCACAAAAGTGTGCGGTGCCCACTGCCGCCAGTGTTTGACGGTTTCGGTCAATGTTTTGGGCTTATTGGCTAAATAGTACTGCTGAGCATACTGGCCAATCAGCAAGGTCACCGCAACGTTAGGGAGGAGCGCTTTGATTGCCTTGTGCCACACAGGCGCACAAATGCGGGCAGGCGGCAGATCGCCCGATTTACCTTTGCCCGGATAACAGAGCCCCATCGGCATGATGGCAAATAAGTCAGGCTGATAGAATTGCTCGCGCGTGACCCCCAGCCATTCTCGTAAGCGGTTGCCACTGGGGTCATTAAAAGGCAGGCCACTGTCATGGACGCGCCTGCCGGGTGCTTGGCCGATAATCAGTACTCGCGCATCCGTACTGGCTTGGATCACAGGACGAGGTCCATCGGATAGCCAATGTTGGCACAATTGGCATGCTTGTGCTGCGGATAACGCCGTCTCCAAATCCGAAAACGTCATCTAGTACCCTTTGTCAAAATCGACGTGGTGGACCAAAGGCTTGCCAGCATGCCAGCGTCGGTAATTATCCGCAAACAGCTTAAAGACCTGATCGGGGAAGCTAACGGCAGCAATATGCGGCGTCACTGTCACCTTGGGGTGTGTCCAAAACGGATGCGACTCGGGCAGTGGCTCCTGTTGCATCACATCCAAGACCGCGCCGCGAAGCTGCTTCGCCTCCAGTGCGTGGATCAGGGCGTGCTCATCCACGGTGGCACCACGCCCGACGTTAATAAAGAAAAGATCCTGTGCATGCTGCCAAAAAGCTGCATTCAGGCATTGGTGTGTTTTGTCTGTGGCGGGCAAGGTGCTGACTAACACATCAACCTCACGCAACCGTTGCTGTAATTCGGGCAGTGTCATGGTGTGATCAAACGCCTCGACAGACCGGCCGGTTTGGTTGGTGCCCAGTACCGTCATGCCAAACGCGTGAGCGACGGTCGCGATATACTGGCCAATCGCCCCTGTGCCTAAAATGGCGAGCGTTTGCCCATGCAATGACTGATAGGGCTGAGGCTGCCAGTGACACTGCGCTTGCTGTTTGGCGTACTGACCAATATGGCGAGTATTCGTCAGTAGGTGTCCGAAAACATATTCGGCCATTAAGGGGCCAAAAATACCTCGCACATTGGTGAGCTGGTAGTGGCGGAACGGCGCCTGAATCAGCGCATCGGTCCCAGCGAAGGTGGATTGCAACCAGCGCAACGCGTTGGCATGAGGCAGCTTTGACACGGCAAGCGGTGGGTCAGCTAGCCAGATCGTGGCCTCTTCTGCGTTATGCGTGAGGGCGAGATCGGGGAGTTGGGCCGTCGCCAGTAATTGATGGTAGGTCGCGGCATGCTCACTGATCACATAAACTTTATCCACAAAGGCTCCTTTTTATGGGGCGGTGAATCAAGTACACTTGCACCCAATTTACCGACGGACAATTGTCCCCCGTTATTTAAGATCAATTGGCTATGTTAAGAAACCCCTTACAACTGCGTTTGGAAAAATGTGAGACTTGGCAGCACGTCAGTTTTATGGCTGCGCTGGTGGAGCGTATGTACCCTAACTATGCCCTTTACTGTGCGCAAACTGAATTTGCTGACCCTCAAGCGTTTCGCAATATTCTTGATGCAGTGTGGGAATCACAAACAGTGAAAGGGGCCAAAATTGACTTTGAGCGACAGCTAGAAAAGCTGGAGCCATTGATCCCTGCGCTCACCGATGACGCGATTTACATCACGTACCCAGCCATTGATGCCTGTGCGGCGTTATCACACCTTCTTCACGCCTTGCTTGACCGTGATGAAATGCTGACCATTACGCTGAAAGTGAGCCAGCAGTCGGTGATGAGTGTCGCGCAACTGGAAGAAGCACAAACCGGCGATGCGGTCACCGATGAAAACCAGAAGGCGAATGAAGCTGTGTGTGACGAATGGGACGCGCAGTGGGCGATCTTCCGTGTACTGAAAAGTGCGGATACCCGCGACGTTGAGATGCTCAAAGGCATTCGCCAAGAGTTACGTGAAGCGGGTGTGAGCAACTTAGGATTAAGCCTTTGAACGGCGGAAAATAAGATAAAAAAGGCGGCTTCGGCCGCCTTTTGTGTTTAGGTTACCCCGATGACTCATCCGATTGACGCTGTACGGGCGGTTCATCGTCGTCTTGGCTCTCAATCATCTTATGCTGCTTTTTCCATGACTCCCAACGCTGGTAGGCCAACTGCTGCATATCGGTGACCGTGTCCGCTTCGTCAATGATCTCTCGACCAGTTAAGTACTCAAAAATATCTTCCAGCGTGATAATCCCTTGTACCGTCCCGTACTCGTCCACAATCATCGCCAATTGCGCACGGCGGATCATTAAGATATCGAACGCTTGTAATACGCTATTGCCGGGTAAAATCACCGCGAGTGGGCGCATCAAGTTACCCAAGGTGGTGCGCCGAGCCCCGCGTGTCTTAGCGGCATAGATATCGGATTTGTGGACAAAACCTAAAATATCATCACGCTGTTCGCCATAAATCAACGGGCGCGAGAAGGGACAGTCACTGTGTTCGGTTAAAAAGGTATCTACGCTCATCTCCGCCGGGACACGAAAAAGCACCGGACGTGGGGTCATCAACTGCGTGGCAGGGAGCTCACGCAGTTTCAACATGTTGTTGAGCATCTGGGTTTCATCTTCACCCATTTCACCACTTTCTGAGGCGAGCATCGCCATGGCCGAGATTTCATCACGCAGTTTGACATGGGTCGCGTCAGAGCTAAGTCGCTTGGTTATTTGCTCGGATACCCACACAAAGGGGGTCAGGCCCCATACCATCCACTTCAATACAATCGCCGCCCCTGGCGCCAATTGCGGCCAGAAGTTGGCACCAATGGTTTTTGGGATAATCTCGGAGAGTAATAAAATAGCCAGTGTGAGTACTGCGGAGAATACCCCAACCCATGCATCGCCAAACACATTGGCCGCTTGTGCCCCTGCCCCTGCTGCCCCCACGGTGTGCGCAATGGTGTTTAAGGTGAGGATCGAAGCCAGTGGTCGGTCGATATTATCTTTTAAGGCGGTCAGTTTCGCCGCGGCTGGATGTTCTTGCTGACGGAGGTTCGCCAAATAGCTTGGCGTAATACTCAATAGGATTGCTTCAAGCACAGAACAAATGAAAGATACACCAATAGATAATGAGATAAATAGGACAAGAGTCAGCATATATTCCCGAGTATGAAAGCCAGTCGTCCCCTTAAAGATCAGGCCAGTGGCGGGCTTTTACAACCATTCAAATGAGAAAAAGCGCAACAAATTGTGAGATCGCGCTCAGTTTGTGGTTAAAGAGCCTCCATATAGTCTCACCAAGCGCCACAAACCTTTGCCAGTCGGGCTTCTTTTGAATTAGAGTGAGCTCGTCTCTAAAAAAACCTAGAAGGGAAGACATAATGAACAAGACCCAACTGATCGACCTGATCGCTGAAAAAGCCGACCTTTCAAAAGCGCAAGCAAAAGCAGCACTGGAAGCGACTTTGGGCGGAATTGAAGGTGCCCTAAAAGAAGGCGAGCAGGTACAACTGATTGGCTTCGGTACGTTTAAAGTAAACCACCGTGCAGCGCGCACGGGTCGTAACCCACAGACGGGTCAAGAGATCCAAATTTCAGCGGCTAACGTGCCAGCCTTTGTGGCAGGTAAAGCACTGAAAGACGCGGTTAAGTAAGCGTCAATCGTCATTATCGCCATAGCCTCTGCTATGGCGTTTTTGTCTCTGGGTGACGCAAAATGCGAAGAGTATGGGCGTTATCGCTGATCATACTGCTCACGGCCTGTAGCCGTGGCGAACCCCCTAAGCCTGTCACACGGGTAACAGCCTCTGTTGCGGGTGACCACAGTGCGGTCTATTGGCTCGATAGCCAACAGGGGCGCCCAATCAGCTTGTCAGAGCATGTTTGGCAAGGGGATTACGGCGAGTACCGCGGCGAATATGTGTGGCGAGATGGCCAATTACGTGCCTTAAAGCGTGAAGGTGAACAGCTCGCAGATAATACGCGTGTCCCTTTTTCTCTCCATGTTCGTTTTGATGCCAGTGGCGAACCTGTATTTCAACGCTATCGCCAAGATGGCGCGATTATTCCCCTCGACAGTGCTGCGTTAACGCGCCTGTATCAAGAGTCCAATCAGATCCTCGACCAAGCCCAAGGCCAAATCGCGCGCAATGTGTCTGTCTTGCAGGGACAGCGAATAGGTGAATATTGGGTAGATTGCCGTGGCGAACGGCAGCGTTGGGTCTTTGATGATGCGATCCCGCCTGTGGTGGTGAGCAAGCTGCTCCAGCCGGGTACCTTTGTGATTGGCGCTGGGAATCCCGGTATTGGCAAAGATACCATCGATGCCTTGGTCTTGGTGCGCCGTGAAAAGGCGTGCTTAACCCGTCCTCAGCTATTGGCAGAATAAAAAATGCGCCCCGAGGGCGCATTGTGGCAGAGTCTCGGTCACTGATTTACTTATGATGTAGCGTTTTCGCGTGCGATGGCGCGATGGGCAATATCACGGCGATAAAAGCAGCCCGGCCACTGGATCATGGCAGCCAGCGCATCAGCTCTTTGTTTTGCGATAGTGACACTCTCGCCTAATGCCGTAGCGCAAAGCACCCGCCCGCCAGTAGTGACGATGTCGCCGTCTTTCAGCGCGGTACCAGCATGAAATACTTTGGCGGTCTCGCTATCGGTGGGCAACCCAGAGATACGATCCCCTTTGCGATAGTCACCCGGATAGCCGCCTGCTGCCAATACCACGCCCACGGCTGCACGCGGATCCCACTTGGACTCAACCTTATCAAGGCGTCCTTGCGTGCCTGCCAGGCAAAGCTCAACCAAGTCAGATTGCAAGCGCATCATAATCGGTTGGGTTTCCGGATCGCCAAAGCGACAGTTAAACTCAATCACTTTTGGCGTCCCATCGGCACTGATCATCAAGCCTGCATACAGAAAGCCCGTATACGGCACACCATCGGCGCGCATGCCTTCTACTGTTGGCATGATCACCTCGTCCATCACACGTTGATGGATTGCATCGGTGACCACTGGAGCGGGCGAGTATGCGCCCATACCGCCAGTGTTAAGGCCGGTATCGCCTTCTCCGACCCGTTTGTGGTCTTGGCTGGTGGCCATTGGCAGCACATGCTCACCATCGACCATGACGATAAAGCTTGCTTCTTCACCTTGCAGAAATTCCTCGATGACCACGCGGTGACCGGCCTCACCAAACGCATTGCCCGAGAGCATATCGCGCACTGCCTCGGTGGCTTCTTGCTCGGTCATCGCCACAATGACCCCTTTCCCAGCGGCAAGACCGTCGGCTTTGACCACAATGGGCGCGCCTTTTTCGGCGATGTAGGCTAATGCGGGCTCTACCGTCGAAAAGGTTTGGTAGTCAGCGGTGGGAATGCCGTGGCGCGCTAAAAAGTCTTTACTGAAGGCTTTCGAGCCCTCAAGTTGCGCGGCCGCTTGAGTAGGACCAAAGATGGCCAAGCCGTGCTCACGGAAGGCATCGACCACGCCCAACACCAAGGGGGCTTCAGGACCCACGATGGTCAAATCAATTTGTTGCTCGCGGGCAAAGGCCAGTAACCCTTCAACGTCATCAGCCGCGACCGCAATATTACTCAACTTGTTTTCATGCGCGGTGCCGGCGTTTCCCGGCGCGCAATACACGAGCTCAACGTTGGATGACTGGGCGGCTTTCCACGCCAGCGCATGTTCGCGGCCACCGCCACCAATAACTAATACCTTCATGTGTTCTCCTTCATCGCCCACTTAGTGGCGGAAATGGCGCATACCGGTAAAGACCATCGCCATGCCATGCTCATTGGCGGCAGCAATCACTTCGTTATCACGCATCGAACCGCCCGGTTGGATCACGCAGGTGATCCCAGCTTTTGCTGCAGCATCAATGCCGTCACGGAAAGGGAAGAAGGCATCGGAGGCCATCACGCTACCGGCCACTTCGAGCTGCTCATCGGCCGCTTTGATGCCAGCTATTTTCGCCGAGTAGACGCGGCTCATTTGGCCGGCGCCCACGCCGATGGTCATGCTGTCTTTGGCATACACAATCGCGTTTGATTTCACATATTTTGCCACTTTCCAGCAAAATAGCGCATCGCTAAGCTCTTTCTCTGTGGGCTGACGCTCAGTGACAATACGCAAATCGTCTAAACCGACCATACCTTGGTCGCGTGCTTGGACTAACAAGCCGCCATTGACGCGCTTGCTATCCCACCCTGTGGTGCGCGCTTGCCATTGGCCACACTCGAGAAGACGTACGTTTTTCTTTGCCGCAACCGCTGCTTTGGCGGCCTCACTGACACGAGGTGCGATGATCACTTCAACAAATTGACGTTCAACAATGGCGTGTGCCGTGTCGCCGTCCAGCTCACGGTTAAAGGCAATAATGCCACCAAATGCTGAGGTCGGATCGGTCTGATAAGCACGCTGATAGGCGCTGAGTAAGTCTTCGCCAATGGCAACGCCACAGGGGTTGGCGTGCTTTACAATCACACAGGCAGGTTGTTCAAACTCTTTTACGCACTCTAATGCCGCATCGGTGTCAGCGATATTGTTATAAGACAGCGCTTTGCCCTGTAGTTGGGTCGCCGTTGCCACCGAGGCTTCTTGCGGTTGGGCTTCGGTATAAAACGCACCTGCCTGATGGCTGTTTTCGCCGTAGCGCATGTCTTGCTTTTTAACCCAATGTTGGGTCAGGGTGCGTGGGAATGGCGAGTCTTGGCTCTCTTCTGCCTGATGATAGGCAGGCACTTGGGTACCAAAGTAATTCGCAATCATGGCATCGTAGGCTGCGGTGTGCTCAAACGCGGCAATGGCTAAATCAAAGCGCGTGGCATGTGTCAAAGACTGCTGGTGCTGATCCATCTCGGTAAGCACGCGATCATAGTCTTGGCTGTTCACCACAATGGTAACGTCGGCATGGTTTTTCGCCGCTGAGCGTACCATGGTTGGGCCGCCGATATCGATATTCTCGATGGCTTGCTCGCGTGTGCAATCTGGGTTGGCAACGGTTTGTGCGAACGGGTAGAGGTTCACTACTACCATATCAATCGGTGCGATCTGATGCTGTTCCATCACCGCATCGTCTTGACCGCGTCGGCCCAAAATGCCGCCGTGAATTTTGGGGTGGAGGGTTTTCACGCGGCCATCCATCATTTCTGGGAAGCCGGTATGCTCGGAGACTTCGGTGACCGCGAGGCCGTTTTCTGCGAGTAAACGGGCAGTACCGCCGGTCGATAGCAGTTCGACACCGCGTTGGGCGAGTGCTTGGGCAAACTCGACCACACCGGTTTTATCAGACACGCTGAGTAACGCGCGACGAATAGGACGCAGATTTTCCATGGCTTAGTTCTCTTCACTGACAGATTGAATGCTTATCAAAGCCCATCGTGTCTATCAACACGGATAAGCTTTATTAAACCGCCAATTGTCAAAGCGGCGATATTCTATCTGATTTTGTTTGCGCAATCGATTGCTATTTGCTGATGGCGACATTTTTATTGTTTTTATCCGGCTGTCGTTGCTCGCCTTCATGCAACGCTGGTCATAAGAGCCCGCCTTTGCTACAAAAAGAAGGTTCATCCAACATGAAAAGGAGCGGTGATGACCAAGTTGCTGCAAATCGGTGAGCTAGCCAAGCACTGTGGTGTCTCCACCGATACGCTGCGTTTTTATGAAAAGTCTGGCTTGTTGGCACCGAGTGCCCGCACAGAGGGTGGATACCGGCTTTATGCCGATGATGCCATTAGCCAAGTAATGTTCATTTTGCGCGGCAAAGAAATGGGGTTATCGCTTGATGAAATTCACGAGCTGTCTGACATTCGCGAAGAAGCGACGTTACACACCTGTGCAGAAGTAAAAGGGATCACCCAGCGGCGCCTGAATGAGGTCTCAGAGAAGATAGCCGCGCTTGAGCGGGTCAAGCATGCACTGACACGCTTAAATGCCGCCTGCTGCGGTATGGACGACGATGACGCGACCCATTGCTCAATATTAGAAACCCTAGCGGACAGCGAAGATTCCAACTCATGCTGTTAAGGGAAGGTGCGTTGTACCATCAGAGAAAACAAAAACGGGCTAACCGATTGACGGCTAGCCCGTTTTATAACAGCCAAACCAATGATTGATTAGTTCATGCCGTATTTTTTCAGTTTCTTACGCAATGTACCGCGGTTGATGCCCATCATGGTGGCTGCGCGGGTTTGGTTACCGCGGGTGTATTGCATGATGGTATCCAGCAGTGGCTGCTCAACTTCTGCGAGGACAAGCTCATACAGATCGTTGACTTCCTGGCCATTCAATTGCGCTAGGTAGTTCTTCAGGGATGCTTTTACAGAGTCACGAAGTGGCTTTTGCGTAATTTGATCTTGTGAAGTTACAGTCGTTACTGTCAATGCTTCGGAAGTCAGGTTTTGTTCGAACATATTCTGTCAGCTCTTCTCGTATTTATGCAACGTTGTCGAAGTAGCCTTGCAGCGCATCGATCTGCTGTTGTGCATCTTCGATTGCGTTGAAGGTTCGGCGAAAATCGCCAATTTGATCATGCTCTTTCAGGTACCAACCCACGTGCTTACGGGCGATACGTAATCCTTTGAGCTCCCCATAAAAGTGATGAAGCTCTTGAACATGACCCAACAAAATCGTCCTAACCTCTTCTAGTGAAGGGGCAGGCAGGTACTCACCAGTGGTGAGATAGTGGTGGATTTCGCGAAAAATCCACGGGCGTCCTTGAGCAGGACGACCAATCATCAATGCATCAGCACCTGTGTAATCCAGCACATAACGTGCTTTTTCCGGAGAATCAATGTCGCCATTGGCAATCACTGGGATCGACACAGCCGCTTTGGCTGCTTTAATGCTGTCGTACTCCGCTTCCCCTTTGTACATACAGGCGCGCGTGCGGCCATGCAGGGCAAGGGCTTGGATACCACAATCTTCCGCCATCCGGGCGATCTCTACACAGTTCTTATTGTCCGGGTCCCAACCTGTACGGGTTTTCAATGTCACCGGCACATCCACCGCGTTTACCGTGGCTTTGAGGATTTGCTCAATGAGGTCCGGTCGCGTTAGCAAGGCAGAGCCAGCTAACTTCTTATTGACCTTTTTCACTGGGCAACCCATGTTGATGTCGATGACTTGTGCCCCGTTTTCGACACAAAAGCGGGCCGCCTCGGCCATTAGCTCTGGCTCGGCACCGGCGATCTGAACCGAACGAAGGCCAGACTCGTCAATATGAACCATGCGCTTTTGCGATTTGTTCGTTCGCCATAAGGCTGGATTAGACGACATCATTTCGCTGACCGCCATGCCTGCGCCGTGCGCAAGACATAACTCACGAAAAGGTCGGTCCGTGACACCTGCCATTGGGGCAACGATCAACGGGACATCCAGGTTATAAGGTCCGATACGCAAAAGCTCTAAATCCTCTGTCAGCCGCTCTGAGTCAGCAAGGGCGCGCATTTTACGCATTTTTGACGCGTCTGAAAAGGACAATATTTGAGCATTGATGGCTTGATTTTTACAGCACTTTTTGTATCAGTCGCGTTTCGCTGATTAATCAAGCATTTCGAGTAGCACGTCAACGATGGCTTACCGACCTTGTTAAGGGTACGGTAGGCCGTTTGTACGACGATGCGAACGATTAAGCAGGTAACTGACCGCTAATTCGGCACCACTCTTCACGCTCTACGATCGGGTCGATAGTGAGGCTGTCGCGGTAGTGATTGGCGACGTCTTCTGCTTGGGTATCGAGGACACCAGACATCGCTAATTGGCCGCCGGGTTTGATGAGTCCTTTGATCACGCCAGACAGCTCACGGAGTGGACCGGCCAGAATATTGGCCACCACCACATCGGCTTGGAGATCGGCCGGTTGGTCTTTAGGCAAATACAAGTGCAGTTGGTCGGCGACACCGTTGCGCTCTGCGTTATCTTTGGACGCCAGTAGTGCTTGAGGATCGATATCAATGCCAATCACACGCTCGGCACCGAGTTTGATGGCGGCAATCGCAAGGATCCCAGAGCCACAACCGAAGTCGATTACCGTTTTACCGCTGAGGTCGAGTCCGTCGAGCCACTCGAGGCAAAGCGCGGTGGTCGGGTGTGATCCTGTGCCAAAGGCGAGGCCTGGGTCGAGCATCACGTTGACGGCATTATCATCAGGGACTTCACACCAAGTTGGGCAGATCCATAAGCGTTCACCAAACTGCATTGGCTTGAAGTTATCCATCCAAGCGCGTTCCCAGTCTTTATCCTCAAGCTGTTCGATCTTGTGGGCAAAGTTGTCCGCCAACAATGGGCTTGCGTTTAACACTGCCAACACGGTCGACATGTCCGCTTGGGCGTCGTATAACGCCATGATGTCGGTTTCGCCCCACAGACGGGTTTCACCAGGCAAAGGTTCAAAAACAGGCGTGTCTTTGGCATCTAAAAAGGTGACGGAAAGGGCGCCCGCTTCTTCCATTAGCATGTCGCCAATGGCTTCTGCATTTTCAGCAGTTGCATTTAGTTTTAATTGGATCCAAGGCATGGTGAATCTCGAGTTGATCAACGAATGACGATGATTTTATCAGATCCGTGTTGTGTATGCCGTAAACAAAAACGACCTACGAGGATGTAGGTCGTTTTACGTCTATCCGTTTTCAAAAGCAGATTAAGACAATCCGAGTTTCTTCTCGAGATAGTGAATGTTGGCACCACCGTGTTGGAAGTGCTCATCGTTCATAATATCGATTTGCAGCGGGATATTGGTTTTAATGCCATCAATCACGGTTTCGGCCAGCGCATTGCGCATACGAGCAATAGCAACATCGCGATTCTCACCGTAACAAATCAGCTTACCAATCATGGAGTCATAGTGAGGCGGAACACGGTAGCCCGCATATACATGTGATTCCCAACGCACACCCATACCGCCTGGTGAGTGGAAACGCTCGATTTTACCCGGGCTTGGAATAAAGCGCTCTGGGTCTTCGGCATTGATACGACACTCGACGGCATGGCCGCGAATACGAATGTCATCTTGGGTAAACGACAGAGGCTGACCCGCTGCAATGCGCAGTTGCTCTTTGACCAAATCAACACCGGTAACCATTTCGGTGACAGGGTGCTCAACTTGGATACGGGTGTTCATCTCGATAAAGAAGAACTCGCCGTTTTCGTACAAGAATTCAAAGGTACCTGCGCCGCGATAACCGATTTCGATACAGGCACGGCAGCAACGCTCGCCGATAAACTTACGCATTTCATCGGTAATCCCGGGTGCTGGCGCTTCTTCAACCACCTTTTGGTGACGGCGTTGCATCGAGCAATCACGCTCACCGAGATGGATAGCGCCACCTTGGCCGTCCGCCAAGACTTGCACTTCGACGTGGCGTGGGTTCTCAAGGAATTTCTCCATGTACACCATGTCGTTGCTAAACGCGGCTTTTGCTTCGGCGCGGGTCATCGCAATGGCATCCACCAGTTCGGCTTCAGAGCGAACCACACGCATACCACGGCCTCCGCCGCCGCCTGACGCTTTGATGATCACCGGGTAGCCAATACGTTTGGCGATGGTTTTGTTCTTTTCCTGATCGCTACCCAATGGGCCGTCAGAGCCAGGGACACAAGGGACGCCTGCTTTTTTCATCGCTTCGATTGCAGAGACCTTGTCACCCATTAGGCGAATAGTGTCGGCTTTGGGGCCGACAAAGACAAAGCCAGAACGCTCTACTTGCTCAGCAAAATCAGCGTTTTCCGACAAGAAGCCATAACCTGGGTGAATCGCCACCGCGCCGGTGATTTCAGCGGCGCTGATGATACGAGGAATATTTAGGTAGCTTTGGTTGCTCGGTGCTGGGCCGATACAAACCGTTTCATCCGCTAACAGGACGTGCTTTAAATCGCGGTCTGCAGTGGAGTGTACCGCCACCGTTTTAATGCCGAGTTCTTTACAAGCACGTAAGATCCGTAGCGCGATTTCACCGCGGTTGGCGATAACAATTTTATCTAACATACGGCCCTCGCTTATTCGATGATTACGAGTGGTTCGTCGAACTCAACTGGCTGGCCGTCTTCACACAGAATCGCTTTTACCACACCGCTCTTATCTGCTTGGATCTGGTTCATCATCTTCATCGCTTCAACGATACACAAGGCATCACCTGCATTGACTTGGCTGCCAACTTCAACAAACGGTGCTGCATCTGGGCTTGGCGCGCGATAGAAAGTACCCACCATTGGCGAAAGAACTTGGTGACCCGTCGGCTCTGGTGCGCTTGCCGGCGCTGCGGCTGGCGCTTCTGCGGCCGGTGCTGCTGGGGCGGCAGGCGCAGGGGCTGGCATGGCATACTGTGGTGCAGCAAACTGAGGCGCGGCAGGTGATGAACGGCTGATGCGTACCGACTCTTCGCCCTCAGAAATTTCGAGCTCAGCAATGCCTGACTCTTCAACCAGTTCGATCAATTTTTTGATTTTACGGATATCCATGGTGTCGTCTCTTCTTGTGTTTGTTTTACTGAGCTGCAAACGCCAAATGGCGCGCAGCTGCCGTTAATGCGAATTCGTAGCCATCTGCTCCCAACCCACAAATTACACCGACAGCCTTGTCAGAGAGGTAGGAATGATGACGGAAGGGTTCTCGAGCATGCACATTGGAAAGGTGCACCTCGATAAACGGGATCCCAACACCGAGCAACGCGTCGCGCAGGGCGACGGAGGTGTGCGTAAAAGCGGCAGGATTGATAATGATAAAATCCACCTCACCCATGGCTTGGTGAATGGCATCGATCAGGTTGGCTTCACTGTTGGATTGTAAGTGCTCAAGGTGAAGCCCTAAGGTTGCCGCTTGGGCATGCAACGCGGCGACGATTTGATCGAGCGTTTGGCTACCGTAATGATCGGGTTCACGTTGGCCTAGCAAATTGAGGTTTGGGCCATTTAAGACTAAAACACGGTTATTTGTAGACATCTTGACGCTTACTTCTCCTATTAGCTGCTAATGTGCAGCATTTTGTGGATTCCAGCCTAATGGCATGCTGAATGGGCTTCAAGCACGCCGATTTGTCCTTAGTGGGCTCAATTATAGAGAATTCACCGCAAATCGCAGCAAAATACTGGTCTAATCAGCACACTTTCCCTTTATGGTGTAGCAAAAACTGTCGCGATTGTCGATTGCTGTACTGTCAAGGTTGTGTGTTTTTTATCGACAATAAGGATAGGAGTGGTGTGTGCCCAGACAGTTCAGTGGCACAGATCATAAAAACAAAAAAAGCCGCCCGTAGGCGGCAAAGGTTGCTAAGCAATCGTGTCGTTGCGCTATACCACGTTTTCTTTCTCGGCAATGAGCTTATCGACCACACTCGGATCGGCCAGCGTTGAGGTGTCGCCAAGGCTACCGGTATCACCGGTGGCGATTTTGCGCAGAATACGGCGCATGATTTTTCCGGAACGCGTTTTGGGTAAGGCGTCGGTCCAATGGATAAAATCGGGCGTCGCAATAGGGCCAATCTCTTTGCGTACCCACTCTTTCACCTCTTTATGCAGCTCGGCGCTGGGCACCTCACCGGCGTTCAGAGTGATGTAGGCATAAATCGCTTGGCCTTTGATGTCGTGTGGTACACCCACGATGGCGGCTTCGGCAATTTTATCAAAGGCCACTAACGCGGATTCGATTTCTGCTGTCCCCATTCGGTGGCCGGATACGTTAAGGACATCATCGACACGACCTGTAATCCAGTAGTAGCCGTCCTCATCGCGACGCGCGCCGTCACCGGTAAAGTACATGCCCTTGAAGGTTGAGAAATACGTTTGCTCAAAGCGGTCGTGGTCGCCAAACACGGTACGCATTTGTCCCGGCCACGAGTCCAACATCACCAAATTCCCTTCAGCCGCACCGTCGACAATGTTGCCGACGTTATCGACCAATGCAGGTTGTACGCCAAAGAATGGTCGGGTGGCAGAACCGGGTTTGAGGGCGGTCGCGCCGGGCAAGGGGGTGATCAATATGCCGCCGGTTTCTGTTTGCCACCACGTATCCACAATCGGGCTTTGCCGATTGCCAATGGTGGTGTAGTACCACTCCCAGGCTTCTGGGTTAATGGGTTCACCCACCGAGCCCATAATGCGCAGCGAGCTACGTGTCGTTCCCTCAACGGCTTCATTGCCTTTGGCCATCAACGCGCGGATGGCGGTCGGTGCGGTGTATAAAATATTCACTTGGTGTTTATCAACCACTTCGCTCATACGGGCGGTGGATGGGTAGGTAGGCACGCCTTCAAATAAAATCGTCTTCGCGCCATTAGCTAGCGGGCCATAAATGAGATAGCTGTGGCCGGTGATCCAACCCACATCGGCGGTACACCAGAACACCTCGCCGTCTTGATAATCAAAAACGTATTTGAAGGTCATCGCGGCATACACGAGGTAGCCGCCTGTGGTATGCAGTACCCCTTTTGGCGTCCCGGTTGAGCCAGATGTATAGAGGATAAATAAAGGGTCTTCGGCATTCATTTCTTCGGGAGGGCAATCGGTTGATGCGTTTGCGGTGGCTTCATGCCACCACACGTCGCGACCTTCGTGCCAATCAACTTGTCCCCCTGTGCGTTTGAAAACCAGCACGTTATTGACTGACGTGACTYTGCTGTTGGCAAGGGCTTCATCGACGTTCTTTTTCAATGGCACTGCACGGCCGCCACGAACGCCTTCATCCGCGGTAACCACGACTTTAGCGTTGGAGTCGATAATACGTCCTGCCAGTGCTTCAGGTGAGAAACCGCCAAATACCACTGTGTGCACGGCGCCAATGCGCGCACAGGCGAGCATTGCGACCGCGGCTTCCATGATCATCGGCATATAAAGACAGACTACATCGCCTTTTTTGACCCCATTGTCTTTAAGCGCATTAGCAAATTGGCACACCTGTTGGTGGAGCTGCTTGTAGGTCAGCGTGGCATCGTCCTTTGGATCGTCTCCTTCCCAAATTAAGGCTACCTGATCGCCTTTGTCTTGCAGATGACGATCGATACAGTTGGCGGCCACATTCAAGGTACCATCTTCAAACCAACGAATATCGACGTGGCCGGTATCGAAAGAGGTATGTTTCACCTTGGTATAGGGTTTGATCCAATCAAGAATTTGCCCGTGTTCGCGCCAAAAGCCTTCGGGGTCGGTCACTGATTGCTGATAAAGCGCTTGGTAGGTGGCTTCATCCGCGTGTGCCTTTTGTGCAATTGAAGGCATGACGGGGTATACGTGACTATCGCTCATCCTGTTTCTCCTCGTGTCCGCGTAATCTCATGCGGCGCTTCCATGTCGTGAGATGTCAGGCTGTACCGCTGCCTGGCAAATGAAAACCATGCCCTTAAAGGTGTGACAGTTCGTGGGGTCCGGCAATTAGACTTTAGGATGAGGCCATTGATTTATAAGTGGTTTGTGCGCTTGTTGGACCATAGATTGGGGGATTGATCTCACTTTTTGTGCAATACGTGTCGTAAGGCAGGATCGCTGTTGGCTATTGCGAACGTAGCATAGGCATGTCGCCATATTGCAAACGCACGTAAATCAAAGCGGCGGCGATGGTATCGTCCAGTGCATCATGACGGGCAGGCAAAGGGAGGTCTAAATGGCGACTGATCGCTTCCATACTGATGTCATGGTAGGCATTGGGCAGTAAACGCTCTAATTGACGTTGATAAATATCGCTAACTTCAATCACGGGATTGGGTAACGGAAAGCCTAAAAAACGCCGTGCGTAGCGATCTAAGATCGTTTTGTCGTAGCGAATATGATAGCCAACCAAAGGATGGTTATGGATGAAGGCGATTARCGTCTTCATGGCTTGCTCAGCGCTGACACCCTGTTCAAGATCTTGATGGCGCAACTGATGAATGCGGACCGAGCCAGCGTTCAAGCTTTTTGGCGCCACTAAGGTCAAGGTGAGCGCTTGGCTGGTGAGTATTCGATTCCCTTGAATTGGGGTGGCGGCGATAGTAACGAGTTCTGCACGCTCTGGATCTAAGCTGGTGGTTTCGCAGTCGAGCGAGATCACTGTGCTGCGATCCGAGGGTAAGAAGAGCGCGCGGTAGGACGATGTCCGCAATCGGTAGCGGTACCATTGACGTGACAACCAGTTCACTCTAGTCCCTCACATGGTAGTGGTAGGCGAGGGATTCTTTGAATTTTTTTACCACGTGGAGGCCGTGGCGTAAAAGATCTCGCTCGCTGGAAGGAAGCGCAGAGACATCGATATAGTTACTCTGTTGCTCACCACTTAATTGCTGGCGTAACCGCAGTCGGATAAATAGCTTCAGCGCCTCGGCGAGGTTCTCTGCCGTTTCTTCGGCCAGTGTCCCTATATTAGCCAGCTTCTCAATCCGCTCAAAGGTATTGGTTTCGCTGACCCCTTTTTCTAGGCTCATGGTGCGAATGCCGTGCACAATCGGAAAGATGCCGCCTTTTTTGATGTCGAGCCCTTCTTTACCACTCTTTAATGAGCCAAACACCGTCAAAGGGACTTTGAACGCTAATGCCGGACGCACAAAGGTATTTAAGGTCAGCATATTATCGGTGAGCGAGGTTTTAAGTGGCGTTTGAATCGCGTCGATAAGCTGGCTGTCGCCCGCAACAGGATGCGCATCGGCGAGAATGGCTAAATCCATCACGCTTTGATGATTAGCACTTTGCGCTAAGTTACGAATGGTTTGTTGCCATTGAGACGCGCTTTTCACCCACTTGGGATTACTGACCATCACCTGCCCAGGGCAGGGCGGGTAGCCGAGTAGATTTAAGGTATGTGAAAAGGCCTCCATCACGGTTTGGCACTCGGGCCAAGTGAGATCATCGGCCAAAATGAGTGCGTTATCTTGATCGGTTTTGAGTACTTGCTCGCCGCGTCCTTCCGAGCCCATCACCACCAAACAGCATTGCTGCTGATAGGGCTCGGGCACGATGAGGCGAAACGCTTTTTCCATGATTTGTTCATTCACGGTCGCGATGAGCTTCATCACAAAGCGGGTGTGGATACCGTTGTTAAACAGGGTATGAACCAATTTGCTTTGGCTATTTGCCGCTAACACCAGTTCATCGACGGTTTGTGCGCGCGCAATGCGTAAGTTGAGCACATGAGAATGGGTGGAGAATAAGCTCAATACTTGCGGCAGGTCGAGCGTACCGACGGTCTGTCCCTGATCATCGACGACACGGACCCGCTTCACTCGCTGACGCGTCATGGTGATCATGGCATGAAAGAGAAAGTCACCTCGCTCGACACTGATCACAGGGCGGGTAGCGATATTCCCCACCGGGACCGATTGATCATGGCCGTCGAGCACCAAGGCATGCAGCAGATTGGTGCGGGTAATAATACCGCAACTTCCGTCCTCGTAATCGACCAAGGCGCAATCACAGCGTTGTGCCTTCATTTTTGCGGTGGCGTCCCTAAGAGGGACGTCGGGGGTCACACGCAGCGCCGGTTGAATATTGGTGTCGTCAATGCGAGTGAGCATGAACTCGGCTAAGTTCTGTTGCTGGCGAGCCTGTGCGATTAACTGCTGACGACGCTGCAAGTTAGTATCAAAGTAAGCACTAAAATCTTGATTGGTATGATAAATCGCGAGGAACACGTCGGCAGGCAGTAAGTGACATAAGGTATCTTCTAGGGCGCGATATTGGTGCTTGGCGGTACCGTTTAATATCGCTGGGACATCAAATAGATCATCCGTGGTGTAGTGCGAAAAGGTTTCTTTGCCGTCTTCCGACACCTCTTCCACACTGCCTTTGATAATGATAAAGAGCTGATCGCCACTATCACCGGCGGCGAGCAGCGTATCGCCACGTCGGAAGTAGGCAACGTCTATGGCTTGGCGGCATTGCTTGACTTGGGACGCCGTCAGGCAATCAAACGGTGCATGAGAGGTGTCAAACGGTTCAGGCATAATCGCACTCCCCACAATAATATTTCTAGTGTGTCGCACGTTATCTGTTCCGGCTAGCCGACTTTAGTCTAGCCAGTTGCGACGAAACCTAGGCGGAGATCAACGAAGTGATGAGGATATTCGCTGAGTAGGGCTTTTTTTCATGTCAAAGAGTTGAGACACTTAGCCGCGAATCTATCTTGATGTGAAGTAATGAAATGAGCTTGTCCCACTGTTCTCCTTTTCGTTGGCTGTCAGAGTACTTTGGCGGTTTCTTTTTCTCTTACGGTGTCTACTTGCCGTTTTGGGCGGTTTGGTTTGATTACATGGGGTTGCATGCCGGGGTGATTGGTACGCTGATTGGCTTGGGCTTTGCGACCCGTTGTGTGGCCAACTTAGTGTTTACTCCCAAAGTGCAGCGGGTGGAGTCGTTACTGCCTGCACTGCGTGGCTTAACCTTAATGGCGTTGTTGACCTGTGCGTTGCATCCTGTGATGGGAGCGAACATTGCGTGGCTCGCTTTGGTGACTGTGCTCTTTAATCTGGCGATTGGGCCATCGGTGCCTTTGTCCGACGCGTTAGCGAACTATTATGCGCGCCATCAGATTATCGACTATGGTCGAACACGCTTATGGGGGTCGATTGCTTTTATTGTCGGATCAAGTTTGACGGGATGGCTGGTGACCGAGGAAACCGCCGCGATTATCCCTTGGGTTGCGATTGGAGGGTTGTCGGCTTGCTTGCTGTTAACCTTACGTCGCCCGACAGTGATGCCGGAAAGTGAGCATGACGCGGCCCACAGTAAGGTGTCGATGCGCCAACTTTTTCGTGACCCTCACATAGTGGTATTCCTGCTGATCGCCTCCTTGCTACAAGGCAGTCATGCCGCGTATTACAGTTTTAGCGCTATCTATTGGAAGCATGCCGGTTACAGCGAGAGCATCGTGGGCTATTTGTGGAGTCTGGGTGTGGTCTCGGAAGTGGCGGTTTTTGCGCTGGGCGCACGTCTTTTTGGTGGGTGGTCTGCCAAAGCCTTGTTCCGTCTTGCCGCGCTCGGCGTGTTAGTGCGATGGGGGATCACTGGCTCGACGACAGCCTTGGCGCCAGTGATAATGGTACAGCTGCTCCACGGGATCACCTTTGCCGCCGCCCATTTGGGTGCCATGCAATATATTCAACGCGAATGTGGGACGCGTCTTGTCGCGGTACAAGCTGCCTATAACGCCCTCCCCATGGGCGCGGTGGTCGCAGCGCTGACGGCAGCTAGCGGTTGGGTGTATGACTTTTCTCCAGCGTGGACCTTCTATGCGATGGCGTTGCTGGCACTGCCGGCGCTGTTACTGCCTTTGCATGAACCTCAGTACCAACAAGCAAGAAAGGCCCGCTTGCAGCAAAGTTAGCCACGAGGCCCACAAAGCCGAGACAGGAAGATTGAGCCGGTGTCTGTCGCGTGTTACACCCTTCTAAGCGGACGAAAAATACGCAGGGGTCAGGAAGGGAGTCATGACACAAGGCTGGGTAATTGTCTCGGTTTCACTATTGTACATGGGGACGCTGTTTGCCATCGCATGGTATGGCGACAGTCGCCCGCGTTGGCTACGAACGTGGCGCCCTTGGATCTATAGCCTTTCTATCGCGGTCTATTGTACCTCGTGGACTTTCTTCGGTACGGTCGGACAAGCCTCTAGCTCGCCGTGGTCGTTTTTACCTATCTATTTAGCGCCCATTTTAGTGTTCACGCTGGGATGGCGCTTTCTCGCCCGCATGATCTTAATTGCCAAACGAGAGCACATCACCTCGATTGCCGACTTTATCGCGGCACGTTATGGCAAATCACAAGGATTGGCGGTAGCCGTCACTTTGATTGCAGTCATCGGTGTTCTGCCCTATATCGCGCTGCAGCTGCGCGGTATCGCCATGGGGTTAGATGTGCTTTCGCCTGAGCTCGGAGCCAGCATTGGCCTAGAGCAACCCCAAATTGCATGGTTAGTGTGTGTCTCGTTAGCGATGTTCACCGTGTTGTTTGGCACACGCCATATCGATAGCACTGAACACCACCGCGGTATGATGATGGCAATCGCGTTCGAGTCGATCGTCAAGCTGGTGGCTTTCTTAGGCATTGGCGTGTTTGTGGTGGCGCTCTTGTTTCAAGCCCCGAGTCTGCCCATGAGTCTCGAAGAGTCCGGCGTGATCGGACGGCCGGATATAGGTAATCTAATCATTCACACCTTTCTAACGGCCGCAGCCATTATTTGTCTACCGCGTCAGTTTCATACCATGGTGGTGGAGAATACCCGTGCCAGCGACCTTAATACTGCCCGCAAAGTGTTCCCGACCTATTTGTTGCTGATGTTGGTGTTCGTTTTGCCGCTCGCGTACGCCGGACAGATGCTTATCCCGGATGCCCCTGCGGATACGTATGTGATTCGCTTGCCCTTATCGGTGGGTGCCGAAGGCATGGCGTTATTGGCTTTCATGGGGGGCGCATCAGCAGCGAGTGGTATGGTTATTGTCTCGACCATTGCGCTGGCTATTATGGTTTCGAATGATCTGGTATTACCCCTTTTGCTGCGGCGGATGAAGATGACGTCGCGTAACTTCACGCAGTTCTCTGGCCTTTTGCTCAACGTCCGTCGCGCCTTAATTTTCCTGATTCTTATTGCCGCTTGGGGCTTTTACCACCTGATTTTAACGGTGCCAACTTTATCAGAAATTGGCTTTCTCTCTTTTGCGGCCATTGCGCAGTTTGCTCCCGCGATGATCGGTGCCTTATATTGGCGCCAAGGTAATAAGAAAGGCGTGTATGCGGGCTTGGCGGTAGGATTTAGCTTGTGGCTGATCACCATGATGACACAAACCGGGATGCTTGCCGGCGATGGGCAGAGCAACCTGTTGATTTGGGTGATCACACCACCGGCGATTGCGCCTATTGCAACGCTAGATCCCATCGATTGGGGCTTGGCATTTAGTGTGTTAATGAACGCTGCCAGTTTTGTGGCCGTGTCACTGTTAACCCGACCGTCTTTGAGTGAGCGATTGCAAGCCGCCGCGTTTGTAGGCATGCCGCTACCAGAAAGTGAAGATGCACGCCTATACCAAAGCCGAGTCTCGGTGGCAGAGCTGGAAATGCTCGCGGCCCGTTTTGTCGGCCGGCGGCGGATGCGTCAGGCATTTAGCCAATTTGCCGATCAACGTGGTGAAGACTTGATCCCGCAACAGCAGGCGAGTGCTCCCTTGATTCGCCATACCGAACGCGTGTTGGCGGGGGTGTTTGKGGCATCGTCTGCGCGGTTGGTGCTATCGTCTGCCTTACAAGGGCGAAATATGCAATTGGAAGAAATTGCCACCATTGTTGATGAAGCGTCTGAGTTGTTCGATTTCTCGCGCGGTTTGCTCCAAGGCGCGATTGAACATATCAATCAAGGGATCTCGGTGGTCGACAAACAGCTACGGCTGGTGGCGTGGAATCAGCGTTATATTGATATGTTTCAGTTTCCACCCGGATTGATTCAGGTGGGACGCCCGGTCGCTGATTTGATTCGCTTTAATGCCCAACGCGGACTCTGTGGACCGGGCGATCCGGAAGAGCATGTCGAGAAGAGAGTGCATCATTTAACGCGTCGTCAGCCGCATACCTCCTCACGTGTGCATCCTGATGGACGGGTCATTGAGCTCCAAGGTAACCCCATGCCCGGCGGTGGGTTCGTGATGACCTTCACCGATATTACTGCGTTTCGCCAAGCGGAGGCGGCGCTTAAGCAATCCAATGAAACCTTGGAAGCACGAGTGACGGAGCGCACCCGTGAGCTTGAATCCCTCAATAGCCGGCTGATTGATGCCACCCGCAAGGCTGAATCCGCCTCACAGTCGAAAAGCCGTTTTCTCGCGGCAGTCAGTCACGACTTGATGCAGCCTTTAAATGCGGCACGCTTATTTGCCTCCTCGCTATCGGAGATTGCCCATAACGCCGACACGCAACGGGTTGCTGGCCACATTGAAAGCGCACTGGAAGGGGCGGAGGATTTGATTGGTGACTTGCTGGATATCTCGCGATTAGAGTCGGGCAAGATGAAAGCGCGGATTGAACACTTTGCATTGAATGATGTACTCGCGGCATTAGAAGCAGAGTTTGGCGTATTGGCTAACCAACAAGGCATGCGCTTTGATGTTCAACACTGTCAAGGCTGGGTACGTTCAGATAAAAAACTGCTCCGTCGCGTACTGCAAAACTTTTTGACCAATGCCTTTCGCTATAACCCGAGAGGACGGGTGTTATTGGGAGTACGTCGCGAAGAAAACCGATACCGTATTGAAGTGTGGGATGATGGTGACGGGATCCCGCATGACCGTCAGCAAGATATTTTCCAAGAATTTACTCGCCTTGACCGTCAAGGTGCAGAGCAAGGATTAGGGCTTGGACTTGCGATTGCGAGGGGGATCAGCCAGATCTTGCAGCAGCCGCTTGGGTTGCGCTCTTGGCCCGGCAAAGGCACGGTTTTTTCTATCTCGGTTGATCAAGGCACGCCCGAGGCCGTGGTGTCCGCCGAGCCGCGTTCACCCAGTGATGTTTCGGCGAGTGCGCTAAAAGGATGCCGCGTGCTGTGTGTGGATAATGAAACCGATATTCTAACCGGTATGGCACAGTTGTTATCACGCTGGGGGTGTGATGTGCGTTGTGCGCCTGATGTCAGTGGTGCCATGCAACAAATTGATGATGATTGGCACCCAGAGTTTGTGCTTAGTGACTACCATTTAGCTAATCAACAAACGGGATTGCAGGCCTTACAACAATGTCAGTTGCGTTTAGGGCGCTGTTTCCGTGGCGCAATTATCAGCGCAGATCGCAGTGCTGACATTCAACAGTCGGTCACTGGACTGGGGTTTGCTTACATTTCCAAGCCAGTCAAACCACTCAAACTTCGCGCCTTATTACAACAACGAGGACAGTAATGGACCCATTTAGTATTTCTCGTCTCGACACAGACATTGGCACGGTCCGAGTGGAAGGTCGGTTTAACCCCGTGGATGGACATATCGACATCGACGATCTTGCCCATTTGGACAGTCATGGTTGGACGGACGTGAACCATTGGCTGACAGAGCAGGCTTATGAGCATAAAGTCGCCACGATCTTGCACGCCATTCGTGGCTACTTAATCGGAAGCGATGCGTAGCAAAGGCTAGGACGCGTCCTGTGCTTTCTGATGCTCGCTGTAGAATGTTTTATGCTCAATAAAAGTGGTTGGTGCCTCAGCAAAGTAGTAGCTGCCATCCACACTCACCGCGAGACGAATTTGCGCTTGCGCATCGGTGGGAGCGGGAAGCGACACCTGCCAGGCTGTGCCGGTTTCATCTGTCGCTTGCATTGACTGTGGCTGAGGCTCAGTGCCTGTATGCGTCATGCTAATTTGTGCTCCCTCGAGAGGTAAAGCGCTCGCTAAGCGTAGTGTCAGCGTATTGTCTTGCACACCGTCAGATTCCAGTTTTAACTTCATATCGCCATTTTCAAGTGCGCAAAAGCCACTGGTGTAGCGGCAATTCGAGCGCACCGCAAGCGGGTAGCTTTGTCCCGGCTGCGCGGCGGTGGGTGGCTCAGTGACGGCTGCATCAACGGCGAAATAGGCGATTATAGCGAGAATGGGCGTGACCAGCATGGCGATAACGACATGCTTATTGGTGAGAAAACGCGTTACCGTCGACATCATGCCTCTCCTTGGCTTAGGGATATAGGTTGGATATTACGTTAATAGGATGAAGAGAAAAGCCCCCGCAGGGGCTTTTGTGGTGTGGCACACACTAGTGTGATTGCGCGTCACCAGCACCTGATGGCACTCGGACGTGTTCGACCAAGTCCTGAACTTCTTGTGGGGTTTCTTCTGTCATACGAGAGACAATGATAGCCACAATAAAGTTACAAATTGCGCCAACTGCACCAAAGGCATTAGGTTCAATCCCCAAGATCCAGTTACTGCCTAGGCCTTCTAGGTAAGTCCAATCAGGGATAAATAGGATCCCTTTGTGTTGGAATACATAGAAAAGAGTGACACTGATACCTGCAACCATCCCGGCGATCGCCCCTTCCTTATTAATGGTCTTGGTAAAGATACCCATCATCAGTACGGGGAAGATCGATGAGGCGGCGAGACCGAAGGCGAGTGCGACTGTCCCAGCGGCAAAGCCTGGAGGATTCAAGCCGAGGTATCCTGCAACCCCGATAGCGACAGCCATTGATATCCTACTGGCAAGGAGTTCGCTTTTTTCGCTAATTTGTGGATTAACGACCCCCTTTATCAAATCGTGGGATATTGCTGACGATATCGCGAGCAACAATCCCGCGGCGGTCGACAATGCAGCAGCGAGACCACCCGCAGCCACTAGCGCAATGACCCAGTTAGGTAACTTGGCGATTTCGGGGTTTGCAAGCACCATGATATCGCGGTCAACACGAAGCTCATTGGTTGCAGGATCGGCGGTATACTGAATCTTCTGATCACCGTTTTTATCTTCAAAACCGAGCAGACCAGTGGTTTCCCAATTCTTGAACCAATCAGGACGCTCGTCATACATCAAGTTATCCCCGTTTGGCAGGTTAACGGTGTCCATCAAGTTTAAGCGAGCCATGGCCGCAACGGCAGGCGCAGAGGTATACAAAATCGCGATAAAGAAGAGTGCCCAGCCAGCGGATGTTCGTGCATCGCGTACCTTAGGCACGGTGAAAAAGCGGATAATCACGTGGGGTAGGCCAGCAGTACCAATCATCAGCGACATGGTGTAGGCAAACATATTGAGCGTACTACCACGCACCGCGGTGGTGTATTCGACAAAGCCGAGTTCGGTGACCACCTGATCGAGCCGGTCAAGTAAGTATTGATCTGTTCCCACTAGAGTGCTTCCCAAGCCAATTTGAGGCAGTGGGTTACCGGTGAGCTTTAGTGAGATAAAGATTGCGGGAATAGTGTAAGCCAAAATGAGGACGCAATACTGAGCGATCTGGGTGTAAGTAATGCCTTTCATCCCGCCCATAACCGCGTACATGAAGACGATAAACATACCAATCAAAAGACCCGTTGAGTAATCGACTTCTAGGAAGCGACCAAACGCGACTCCGACCCCTTTCATTTGACCGATAACGTAAGTTACCGAAGCGATAATTAAGCAAACCACCGCCACGATACGCGCGGTTTTCGAATAAAAGCGCTCACCGACAAACTCCGGCACGGTAAACTTACCAAATTTACGCAAATAAGGTGCAAGCAACAGTGCAAGCAAGACATAGCCACCAGTCCAGCCCATCAAAAAGACCGAACCGCCATACCCCATAAAGGCAATTAAGCCTGCCATGGAAATGAACGACGCGGCGGACATCCAGTCTGCAGCGGTTGCCATTCCGTTTGCGACGGGGTTAACTCCGCCACCAGCAACATAAAATTCTTTGGTTGACCCTGCACGTGCCCAGATCGCTATCCCGATGTATAAGGCGAAGGTAAAGCCAACCACGATGTAGGTAATGGTTTTTAAATCCATGCGTTTGTCCTCTTACTCGTCGTCAACACCGAACTCGCGATCGAGCTTGCGCATTTGTCTGGCATACACATAAATGATGCCAAGGAAGGTATAAATTGAGCCTTGTTGAGCGAACCAAAACCCCAACTTATAGCCTGCGATTTGAATCGTATTGAGGGCATCAACGAATAAGATCCCGCAGCCGAATGAGACAATGAACCACACAACCATCAAACTGATCATGAGCTTCACGTTTCTGTCCCAGTAGGCTTTCGCGTGTTCCTTGCTTTGAAACGCCATCGCCATCTCCTTGTTTAACACGTTAATGTAATGTTACAAGAAGACGATAGCAGTGGATGGCCAAAGCGACATTGCAACTTTAGTCGAGCTACAAGCGCGCCAATATGGCGAAAAGACTGGATTTTTGTGAGCTAGGTTGGGCTAGCTCGGGTTGAGCTAGCCACGACTTGCGCCAAAGGTCTAAGTCAGGTGATAAAACTTTTGGATCCCTTCGAGTAAATTAGCAACGGCGACGGAGGCGAGGATTAGACCCATAACACGACTGACAATCGAGGCGCCGACATTACCGATCACTTTGTGTATTACATTGGCCCCGAGGAGTAAGACCAAGGTCGCGACTAAGACTAAGAACATCACTCCGGCAGTAATGGCTTGCTCAGCAATGGCATAGCGATTGTTATCTGTGAGCATGACAATGGCCATCATCGCGCCGGGTGAGGCGATAGACGGCACTGCTAAGGGATACACCGCGGTTGCGGCTATCTCGGCCTTATCCACGTTTTCGCTGAGCATTTTGGCTTCTTGACTGGGCTTCCCTTCGCCGAAAATCATGGTTAAGGAAAACAACAGTAATACCAGTCCGCCTGCCGCTTGAAAGGCGGGCAAAGGGATTTGCATGGCTTCGAGTAAAATCTGGCCAACAATTAAGAAGAACAATAAAATCGCGAAAGCGATCGCTACCGCTTTCATTGCCACGCGGCGCTTTTGTTTGGGGGTCATGTGGCTGGTTTGCGACAGATAGATGGGCACGCTACCGATAGGATCGATCACGGCCCATAAACGCTGGATTTTGGGATAAAACCAAATGCGCCATGGGAGCGGACTTGGCGGATCACGCTGGGCTCTTCACTGGCGGAGACCACCACAATCGGCAGCGTCGGGTATTGGTGACGCAGGGCAATCAACCCCGACATACCATTGGCGCCCGGCATTTTTAGATCCAGTAGCACTAAATCGACCTCGGCATCCCGTGCCAACAGATCGTTTAAACTATCCAGACTATCTGCTTCGAGTAGATTCGCGCCGCTGACCGCCATATGCACTGATTGAAATAAGGCATTTCGAAACAGCGGATGGTCGTCAGCGATCACAATGGTATGTTGCGCTTCCATGGTGTTTATGCCGCTCCCGTGTTTCTTTCAACGCTACCACTGGGTGTGCGGTTTATCAATTTTGTAACAAAGGAACTAAGAGATTGATCATTCCTCGCTTTTATCCCGAACCATGAGTCCGTGTTCAGAAAGATGGGAAAGAAATGTCTCGGGAGGTAAAAAGCCGGTAACGCGTGCGGTTTCATCCCGTTCACCACTGGGTAACCAAAAGTCGAGGGTGGGCAAACCCGCCACATTTTGGCGACGCATAAGGGCAAAATCTTCAGGACGATTATGGCTAAGGTTCACTTTAATCCGGTGCATGCGGTTAAGTTGCTGGGCCACGTCGGGATCGGTAAAGGTTTGTGTGGCGAACTGCTTACACGGAATGCACCAATCGGCGTAGTAATCGACAAAGGCGATTTTCTGACTCGCGGCTGCGTTGGCGAGCTCTGCATCAAGCGCTGTTTGGCTGTTGACGGTCACAAACGTTGGCGCCGCGACGGTATGCGATGCGTTTGCAGGCGCGGTGGCTTGTTGCGAGTGAACAATATAAAGCGCACTGGCGCCTAATGCGGCAATCAACGCCCCAGCCGTCAGTGCGAAGCGGCGACCCTGTCTCATACTTTTTCCTTTTCATGCTAATAGGATGAGTATACACAAATACCATGATCACACCGCATGGGTGTGCGACTGGATCAACTGACCGGGCGTCATACCAAACTGACGCTTAAATGCGGTGACGAAATTAGAGGGATGATGGTAGCCCGCCCAGTAAGCCGCTTCGCCAATTGACATTGCCTCATGCAGTAACTTTTCTTTGACCACCGCGAGCCGGCGGCGCCGAATGTAATCAGACACGGGCACGCCCAGATGGGTACGAAAACGACGCTGCAGTGTGCTGCGACTCAGGCCGCACGCCTGAGCGATGGTCGATAAGGTCAATGCGGTATGCAGTTTGGTCTCTATATACGCGACGGCTTTTGCGACTTGCGGTTCATGGGTTGTTGGGATGTGTTCGACAACAGGCTCAATGATCAGATGAGTGGCTTGGTCACACAGATGCTTGATGATGGTGAGTGCATGTAGATGCTGGGTCAGGGGATCAGCCTCATGTTGCCTATTAATACTGGGTAATAAGGCGCGAATGGAGTCAAGTATGGAGGTACTCGGTTGCCAGCGTACACAGCCTAAATGATGGCGATGCAAGCCACTAAGCAGTGGCAAGGCTTGCTCGTCTGCATAGCCATTAAGCCAATCGGGAGGTAGCAATATGTTCACTTTTTTAAGGTGGTTACCTTCAATTAGGCGACGGCGAAAGGTGCTATCACGACCCACGGAGACGGCAAGCGCTTGGGGCTGGTGGCGTGCATCACACCGATAGGTGTAACCATCGTAGGCAAACTCTAGCACGCCCTCGAGGACTATCACTAGCGTGACCCCCAGATGGGCACGGTGGAGCACATTGGCATCACATAACTCATCGGTAATCCCGCCATCGATCTGCAACCCTCCCGGGCATAAGGTATGTGAGAACTGCCCTCGCACCAGAGATTGCGTCCGTTGCGAGTGGTTAGCCATGATCTCGGCGTGACCCTCTGCGCTGGATTCTCGTTGTGTGCAAACAACAGACACGGGTGCTGCCATAGTGTTCCCCCTTAACATGCTGCATCAACGCGCTATGCATAAAAGCTCTGCACATAAAAGCTCTGCGCATAAAAGCTTGATGCACGCGCATAACTCTTTTTTCTTCCTGAAAACCACTTAAACAGTAACATAAATGCGAATTAGTATCATTTAGTTGTTTGGGTTACCCAAGAAGGAAATGAATTATGACGTTGTTACTTCCCGCCAAGGCGCGTCCGGCTTTGCTTGCGCTGAGCATTGCCAGTGCTTTGTGTCCCTCTGCGATGGCTGATAGCCCCGAAGGTGAAAGCATAGAAACGGTGTCCGTGTGGGGCACAAAAGTGTCTAGCTCCTCTCGTTACCTGGGGGAGGCCGATCTTACCGTGAAGCAGCCCGATCACCTCTCTGACTTATTGCGTGATATTCCCGGTGTGGATGTGGGCGGCACGCACTCGCTCACCCAGCGCATTAATATCCGTGGCTTTACCGAACAAGATCTGGATATCACCGTCGATGGCGCCTCACAAGGCGGTAAAATGTTCCACCACATCAGCAACCTCACTTTAAATCCTGACATTTTGCAGCGTGTTGATGTCGCGGTGGGCGCATCGTCGATTCTCACCAGCGAGCTGGGGGGCGCGGTCGCGTTTGAAACCAAAGATCCGTACGATCTCTTGCGTGCGAATGAGACATTTGGGGCACGCCTAAGTGGGGGCTGGGGTAGCAACGATTACCAGCAAGGCTCGTTGACCGTTTATGGGTTGTTGAGTGATGAATGGGATGCGATGGCATATATCAGCCGTTTTGATCGCGACAACTTTAAAGACGGCAATGGACATCGTACCTTCGGCGGTGAAGGTGAGGTCACTAATGGCTTAGTGAAACTAGGTTGGGAGCCTGAGAGTGGGCATCGCTTTGAAGTCAGTTATGACAAGTACCGCGATAAGGGCGATTACCTGCCGCGTCCTGATATGGGCGTGAGCTTCAACCGCAATCGCACGGGCGAAATGACCCTGCCAGTGACCTACGATCGTGATACCGCGACGATCAACTATGAATACACGCCGTCACAAACCATCGAATTAAAGGCGCTGGCCTATTATAACCAGCTGTCACTCACCCGTGATGAAACCGAATTTGCGACCCACCCATTTCTGGCTGACCGCAAAGGCGTCAACGTGGCAGAAGACACGAATATTGGGGTAAAACTCAGTGTGTCGCAACGTATTGGCGATCATCAGCTCGCGTACGGTGCGCACTATGAAAACCAAGATAACGACACCCAATTTGCCAAACCGGGTGTACAGATTTTGGAGTCGGCCGACAAGATTGCGCTGTATGTGGAAGACAAGATAGCGCTGACCTCACGCTTTTCGGTGACACCAGCGGTACGTTATGACAGCTTTGATCGTCGAGCGACCAGCTCGAGTCAGCGTTACGATGATGTGTCGCTGGCGTTGGGTGCAGAGTTTGTCGCTAACGACTATCTCACCCTGTTTGCCAACAGTCGAGAGCTGCACAAAGCGCCGCCGTTGAATGAATCATTCACCACCACAGCACTGAGTGAAAGTGCGGATAAAGACTTGAAAGCCGAGCATGGCCGGACCGATGAAATTGGTGTGCGCTTCTCAAACGCAGCGGCGCAAAAAGACTACTTGTTAACCGCCAATCTGACGGTGTTTCGCACTGAGCTCGATGATGAAATTGTGGTGCGTAGTTACAAAGATGGCAGTGGTAATTGGGCTTATGAAACCACCAACCGTGGCGATGCCACCTATCGTGGCTTTGAGGCCAGTACCTATTGGGCATGGCAGCAGTGGACGGCGTCAGCCAGTTACAGTCGCACGGATGTGAGTTATTCAGAGGCGTATCAACTGGATCAAATTTTTGGTCGCGCTCGCCACCTCGGCGATACCCTTGCCTTGAATGCGGATTATGCGTTGAACAGCTGGGATGTGCTGCTGGGGTGGCACACCCAAATTCAGCGCTCGACCACCGTTCCTGATAGCAACTTGACCAAACCGGGCGACACAGTCCACAACGTGTTCGCTCAGTGGCAACCGATGGCGGTAGACGGGTTCACTTTGACGGCTGGGGTCGACAACTTGTTTGACAGTCGCTATCGCTCGCATGCGTCAACGTCAGGTGAACGAGGCGCAGAAATCCTCGATTACGAGCCCGGCCGCAATATTAAATTGACGGCGTCCTATCAATTTTAACGCGATGAGGCTGGCATTCATGCCAGCCTACCAAGGAGAACGTATGCCTAGTATGACAACGATGATTGAGTCCGAGCATGCCCCTCGTTACTTGCAGACCTTGTGTCGTCACTTTGGTCGCAAAGTCGAGGCGAGCTGGGATGAGCAAACAGGACGCGTGCATTTCCCTGCGGGTGTGTGCGATATGCGGGTGCAAGGGACCCAGTTGCGTGTTACATGCCATGCCGACGATGAGGCGAACTTAACCTTAGTGACTGAAACGGTCAGTAGCCACATCGAGATGTTTGCCCGTCGAGAAGCACTGCCCCATCAGTGGCAGTGCGTCGCCGACGCTTAGTTGCGTTTTTTTGCCCGCCCCTGCACGGCTTTAAAACGTGGATTGGTTTTGCAAATAACAAACATGCGCCCGCGACGACGGACAACCTGACAATCAGGGTGACGCTGGCGGGCGCTTTTCAGTGAGTTTACGACCTTCATGACGACTCCTTGTGACTGCGACCCACTTGGCCAAACTTGCGGGCGAAGTGTGCCGCGCGTCCTTCTTTGTTCGCTACTCGCTGTTTACCCGTGTACACCGGATGCGATGCACTCGAGACGTCGAGTGGAAAATAGGGATAGGTTTTACCGTCGTGCCATTCGATGGTACGTGATGTTTGCAAGGTTGAACCAACCATAAAATAGGTATCGACACTGGTGTCATGAAACACGACTTGTTGATACGGAGGGTGGATATCTTTTTTCACCGTGAAGTGCCTCTTTTCGTTGCGCTTAATTGTTATGTTATATCATAACAATTAAGAATGAGAAAGCGGTGAATTGATCAATAACCCAGCAGGCATTGGCGAAAAAATCTGCGTTAAAGATCTCATTTTACGAACTTTTTGTTATGAAGGACGCAAAAGTGTTAGTTTTTATTACTTATATCAACACGCGTGTTACTGCTCACGGATAGCCTGTCATCCATGATGCTGCGCATGCGTGCACATCCCCTTCACGGAAGGCAAACATCATGATGATGCACAGACAAGGAACCGTCTCGACACTCATATCCCAATAACACTGGTTAACGTTGGCGACATTAGGGCGAAATGACAGACGATCATGGCGTTGGCTAGTAAGGATATTGGGCCCAACTATCCAGAGTAGGAGAGCGTTATGTTTTTGGTTGAGTTATTAGTGGTACTCAGCTGCATCTTGATTGGTGCCCGAATTGGCGGCATCGGTTTAGGTGTGATGGGCGGGGTTGGCCTCGCGATATTAAGTTTTGGGTTTGGTATGCAACCCACGCACCCACCGATTGATGTCATGCTGATGATCATGGCAGTCGTTGCCGCTGCGGCCAGTATGCAGGCAGCCGGTGGTCTCGATTTTCTGATTAAAATTGCCACGGGCATTTTGCGTAAAAACCCGCGTCACATTACCTTTATTGCTCCCTTAGTGACCTATGTCTTTACCATGATGGCGGGGACAGGACACGTTGCTTATTCCGTGTTGCCTGTGATTGCGGAAGTGAGCCGCCGTAGTGGCATTCGCCCAGCACGCCCATTAAGTATGGCGGTTATCGCCTCGCAATTTGCGATTGTGGCCAGCCCCATCGCTGCCGCTGTGGTGGCCTGTGTGGCCTTTTTAGAGCCACAAGGGATTACGCTCACCGATGTGCTGTCAGTGACCATTCCTAGTACCTTTATTGGTCTTGCGCTTGCGTGTGTGATCGTCAATAAGCTTGGCAAAGAGCTTAAAGACGATCCTGAGTACCAACGCCGCCTTCAAGACCCCGCATTTCGCGCAGAAATGGAAACCTCATCGACCGTGGAAGAGGTCGAGGTGACGCCGGAAGCGAAAAAATCGGTGACCCTATTCTTACTCGGGGCCATTACCGTGGTGCTGATGGGCGCGTTTCCTTCGTTACGTCCAGCCTTTGATGGTGTGCCTCTTGGCATGGCGCATACCATTGAAATTGTGATGCTGTCAGTCGGTGCGCTGATCATCTTGACCTGTAAACCGGATGGCAATGCGATTAGCCAAGGTTCGGTGTTTCATGCGGGTATGCGTGCCATTGTCGCTATCTTTGGTATTGCGTGGCTGGGTGACACCTTGATTGGTGGGCATGCGGATATGGTAAAAGACGCCGTGTCTGGCTTGGTTGAGGTGGCGCCTTGGACGTTCGCCTTTGCCTTGTTTGCGCTATCGGTCATGGTGAATAGCCAAGGTGCAACAACGGCTGTGCTGGTGCCAGTAGCGATTACACTGGGTCTACCACCCTCAATTATCATCGCGACCTTTGTGGCGGTAAATGGTTACTTCTTTATCCCCAATTATGGCCCTATCATTGCTTCTATTGATTTTGACCGAACAGGGACAACTCAGATTGGTAAATATGTGTTCAACCATAGCTTTATGGTGCCGGGGTTGCTCAGTATGGTCTTCAGTATTGCCTGCGGTTTGTTACTCACTCAGGTGCTGTAAGCCAATAGAAAGACAGGCGAATAAAAAAGGGCGCATTGAGCGCCCTTGTTGATCAGATAACCGTTATTCACTTAGGCGTTAAAGCGTTTACCGCGATACTTGGGATGCATCAGGTTGTCGACCGAAAAGATGTCTTCAAGTTCTTCTTCGGTCATTAACCCGCGTTCTAGCACTACTTCTTTCACGCTCTTTCCTGTCTCAGCACAAATCTTGCCGACAATATCGCCCTCGTGGTGGCCGATAAAGGGGTTGAGATAAGTGATAATGCCAATCGAGTTGTGCACATAGTGCTCGCACACGTCTTGGTTGACGGTAATCCCGCTCACGCACTTCTCACCCAAGTTCCGGCAGCCATTCGCCAGAATGGAAATAGACTCAAACAGTGCCTGCCCAATCACGGGCTCCATCACGTTAAGCTGAAGTTGGCCGGCTTCGGCGGCAAACGTAATGGTGGTATCGTTGCCCATCACCTTAAAGCACACTTGGTTGACTACCTCGGGGATCACTGGATTAACCTTGGCGGGCATGATGGATGAACCTGCCTGCATTTCTGGTAGGTTGATCTCATTGAGTCCCGCACGTGGGCCCGAGGAGAGCAGGCGCAAGTCGTTGCAGATCTTCGATAGTTTCACCGCCAAGCGTTTCAGCGCGCCGTGGACCATGACATACGCGCCACAGTCTGACGTGGCTTCAATCAAATCTTCGGCCGGGATACATGGCAGACCTGTGATCTCAGCTAGGTGTTTTACCGCCAATTGCTGATAGCCTTCTGCGGCATTCAACTTGGTGCCAATCGCGGTCGCGCCGAGGTTAACTTCGAGCAGCAGTGCGGCGGTATATTTGATGTTTTTAATCTCTTCACGTAGTAGTACCGAAAAGGCTTTGAACTCTTGTCCGACCGTCATCGGTACTGCGTCTTGCAGCTGGGTGCGGCCCATTTTCAGTACGTGAGAGTAAGTTTCCGCTTTTTTGTTGAATTCGTTTTGCAGATAATCAATCGCATCCATCAATTTGAGAATGCTGTTGTAGACCGCAATTCGAAAGCCGGTGGGGTACGCACAGTTGGTCGATTGGCTCTTATTGACGTGATCGTTGGGGTTAATCACATCATAGTCACCTTTCTCATGCCCCATCAGTTCAAGCGCAAGGTTGGCAATCACCTCGTTAGCATTCATGTTCACTGAGGTGCCTGCGCCGCCTTGGAAGACATCCGAGGGGAACTGATCCATGCATTTACCCGTTTCCAAAATCTGGTCACAGGCTTTAACAATGTAGTCACCGACATCAGAGGGGATCACGCCGAGTTCTTGGTTTGCCATCGCGGCGGCTTTTTTGGTGTAAACCATGCCGCGTACGAAATCGGGAATGTCTGAAATACGGGTACTTGAGATAGTAAAGTTCTCAATGGCGCGCAAGGTGTGAATACCGTAATACGCATCGGCTGGAACAGCGCGTTGACCGAGTAAGTCTTCTTCAAGGCGGGTTGCAGTAGTCAGCGTAGGGGTATCATTGGGTGTAATAATCGTCTGAGACATGTGTTGGCCTTAACATCAAAGTTATTATAATGATTAAAACGTCGCCACAAATTTTGCTGTAGAATCCATTCCTCAGAGATTTTGGCTGGATGTATCGTCTCTTACATCCTTTCGCCGCTATTAGAGCATATGATGCGGTGAAAAGGGCTGACACCGGTCACAGCACTAAGAGGAGGCGATAACAAAATGCGCTTTCTTGCCGCGAGATTCAAGCAGTAAATCCACTTTCCCGATTCGGCTTTTGCGTGATTTTGATGTTAGGATGAAAAGTGAATTTCCAGTGCGAGGTGAACCGTGTTTCCAGTTTTATTACTGCTATTTATTTTGGTGCCAGTGATCGAAATTGGCCTGTTTATTCAGGTTGGTGGCTGGCTGGGGCTGTGGCCCACACTGGCACTGGTTTTGATTACCGCGTTTGTCGGTGCGTCTTTGGTGCGAAGCCAAGGCATTATGACGTTGGCTTCGGTGCAAGACAGGCTCAACCGAGGGGAATTACCCGCTCAGCAAATCCTTGAAGGCGTGATGCTGGCTGTCGCTGGTGTGCTGCTGTTAACGCCAGGTTTTATGACCGATGCGATGGGGATGTTGGTGCTTTTACCTGGGCCGCGAGCCGCGCTCGCCAAACAAGTGATGAAGCGCGTCACTGTGTCTCAAGCAGGCTTTAGCCAAGGTAGCTTCCATCAAGGGAGCAATGCGCAAGGTCCTTTTGGTGAGGATCCTTTCCGTCGCGGAGGCCGTGGTGAGGATGGCAATACCTTTGAGGGAGAATATGAGCGCAAAGATGACGACGATGACCATCGCCTGCGCTAAGCCGTTTCGGGATTAAGCCCAGCCAAAAGGCCGCATGAAGATGCGGCCTTTTTCGATCATGGCGTCAGCTTACTCGGTGAGCTCGGGGCGCTGACGGTATTGGTCGAGTGATGCTGGGTTATCCAGTGCGCTTAACTGTGCCACGTCTTGGCCATGGACCACATCGCGCACCGCCAGCTCGGCCAGTTTCCCTGACTTGGTGCGCGGAATATCGCTCACCTCGGCAATCACGGCGGGAACATGACGCGGCGTGCACTGGGTGCGGATGGTTTTTTTGATGGTTTGCTTGAGTGGCTCATCCAGTGTCACGCCGGCGGCGAGTTTGACGAACAGCACCACGCGGACATCATTTTGCCATTGCTGACCAATGACCACTGAATCCATGATCTCGCTAAGCTGATTCACATGGCGATAGATTTCTGCCGTACCAATTCGCACCCCGCCTGGGTTTAATACCGCATCTGACCGACCATAAAACACCATGCCACCTTGTGCGGTCAGGCGCACATAGTCACCATGAAACCAGGTATCATCAATCTTGTTCCAATAGGCGTTGTGATAGCGACTACCATCGGTATCGTGCCAAAAGCCAACCGGCTGGTTGGGGAAGCTATTACAACACACCAGCTCCCCTTTCTGCTCTTCAACCGCTTGGCCTTGGGCGTTAAACACTTGTACATCGAGCGCCAAGCCGCGCTTTTGGCTTTCACCGCGATAAACCGGTGACAGTGGGCTGCCAAGAACAAAACAGCCACAAATGTCGGTACCACCCGCAATCGAGCTTAACTGCAGATCAGACTTTATCTTTTGATAGACATAATCAAACTGCTCGGGCGCAAGTACCGAGCCGGTCGAACACAGGACGCGTAGCGACGCCAGCGAGTAATCATCTTTCGGTGCCACTCCTTGTTTTTCCAATGCTTCTAAGTATTTCGCCGCCGTACCAAAAAGGGTGAGCTGTTGCTGCTCGGCCAGTCGCCAAAGTACCCCCGCATCGGGATAAAACGGTGAGCCATCATAAAGCACCAAGGTCGCGCCGCTTGCCAAGGCACTGACCTGCCAATTCCACATCATCCAGCCGCAGGTGGTGAAGTAGAAAAAGCGATCACCGGGGCGCACATCCGAATGGAGCTGATGCTCTTTCAAATGATTGAGCAATATTCCCCCTACCGAATGAATAATGCACTTGGGCTTACCCGTGGTGCCGGAAGAGTACAGCACAAAGAGTGGGGCATTGAACGCCACGCGGGTAAAGCGAAGCGGCGGCGCGTCCTTGGCTAATAAGTCTTGCCAGTTATCCACGCCAGCAGGTAAAGAAGGTCGATCGCCATCAAAAGGGATCACCACTAGGCGCTCAATGGCCGGTACGTTATCCACCACCTGCTGTGCTTTATTCAGGCAGTCATAGGTTTTGCCGTTGTAGTGGTAATGATCGGTGGTAAACAGCACTTTGGGCTCGGTTTGGCCAAAACGGTCTAACACACTGTCGACGCCAAAGTCCGGTGAGGTTGAGGTCCAAATCGCGCCCAGTGCTGCGGTGGCAAGCATTGCAATCACGGTTTCAGGCAGATTAGGTAAATAGCCAGCAACCACATCGCCCGGCTGAACACCTTGCATATCTAGGTAGTGACGGATGGCCGCGACCTGATCGACGAGCTCACGCCAAGTGAGGGTGCGTGCTACCTCATGCTCACCGCTAAAAATCATCGCCGGTTGGTCGGCATATTGCTCTGCGTGCTTGAGTAGGTTTTCGGCATAGTTCAGACGTGCGGTGGGAAACCAGTGGCTATCTCGATTGGGGTGCTCGGGGTCGATATCGCACACTCTCTCGCCCGGATCGCCGATCACGCCAGCAAATTGCCATAACTGTTGCCAAAAATCGCCGCTTTGACGTACTGACCATGCATAGAGATCGTCATAACCACTCAGCTGGGTGTCGTGAGTCTGATTCACGGCACGGATAAACGCGGCGAGTAACGTGTGGGTTTGACGTTCCTTATCCGGCGCCCACAACAATCCGTCTTTCATGTTCTCTCCTTAGCTCTTATCAGGGTGTGCCTGTATAAATGCATCTAGCGTTTGGCACTGTGCCTCAATGCGCGTCAAAGTTGGGTAGGCCGTTAAATCAAACGCAAATCGGCGTGCATTAAACAGCTGCGGTACCAAACAAATATCGGCCAAATTGGGCGCTTCTCCGCCGATAAAGGGGCTGTCTAATCCTTGTAGTTTGGCTTCCAAGCCGTCGAACCCTTGTTTTAGCCAATGGTGATACCAAGTGATTTTGTCATCATCACTGTGGCCAAAGGGGCCAGTTAAGTATTGCAGAACCCGTAAGTTATTGAGTGGATGCACATCACAGGCAATATCGAGCGCCAGAGATCGGCACTGGGCTTTTTGCACTGGATCACTGGGGAGCAGTTTTACCTGCGGATAGCGCTCATCGAGGTATTCAATAATGGCCAGTGATTGGCTCAAGGTGACATCGCCATCGACCAAGGTAGGCACTAAACCGGCGGGATTGAGCGAACGATAGGCGTCGCTGTGCTGGTGTTTATCCAGCAAAGACACGGTTTCTCGTTGGTAGGATAGGCCTTTAAGGCCAAGGGCGATGCGGACGCGGTAGGCCGCGGTCGACTTACTGTAATCATAAAGCAGCATACAAGCTCCTAGACGGCGTCAACGTCACGCGCGCCTAGAGGTACTAGGCGCGCATCAAGGTTATTCTGCGATGTAACGGGTCACGGTTTGCTCAATGGCGCCGAAAATAGACGCATCTTGGCTGTCGCGCATATCGATGGTGACGCTATCGCCAAAGGTCATAAACGGGGTTTTTGCCTCGCCTTGGTCGATAATTTCCAGCATGCGCTTTTCGGCTAAGCAGCAAGAGCCTTTACTGCGATCGGTATTGGAGACGGTGCCGGAGCCAATAATGGTCCCAGCGCTGACATGGCGGCTTTTCGCCACATGSGCGACCAACTGGGCAAAATCAAAGGTCATATCGACACCSGCSTCGGGTGACCCGAACCATTCGCCGTTGAGGGTGACATGCATCGGTAAGTGGACTTTATGGTCGCGCCAGTGATCGCCCAGCTCATCTGGGGTAACCGCCACCGGTGAAAATGCAGAGGCGGGCTTAGATTGGAAAAAGCCGAACCCTTTGGCAAGCTCGCCGGGGATCAGGTTGCGCAGGGAAACGTCGTTGACCAGCATCAGCAGTTTAATGTGTTGGCCCGCTTTGTCAGCACTAAGGTGCATGGGCACATCATCGGTGACGACGGCAAGCTCGGCTTCAAAGTCACAGCCCCACGCATCATCGACCAATTCAATCTCGTCACGTGGGCCGAGAAAGCCATCAGACATGCCTTGGTACATCAATGGGTCAGTCCAAAAACTCTCAGGCATTTGTGCGCCGCGTGCTTTGCGCACCAGTTCAACGTGGTTAACGTAGGCGCTACCATCCGCCCACTGATAGGCGCGGGGCAGTGGTGAGTCGCAGACGCTTGGGTCAAAGGCAAAGGACTCACTGACTTGGTTGTCATTGAGCGCGTCGTAGCGCTGAGTCAGTTTGGGCGCCAGTGTCGCCCAATTATCGAGTGCCGCTTGTAGTGTGGGTGAAATATCGTCGGCGTGGACGGCGCGAGTAAGGTCACGAGAGACCAAAATCAATTTGCCATCACGTCCGTGTTTGAGTGAAGCCAGTTTCATTGCTTTCTCCTTCGCTATTCTGCGTCACTTAGCGTGCGCCAAGAGTAAACATAATCGGTCAGTTCGGTGGCTTTCGCCGCGTCGCCCATATCAAGAGGCATGCGGGTATCGATCATCACCGCCACTTCATCGGTCTCTTTTTTCTGATGTTTTTTGCCCGCGGCGAACGCTTTTGGGTGAGGGCCATGTGGGAAGCCACAAGGGTGTAGGGTCACCATGCCGGCATCAATGTTATCGCGGCTGAAAAAGTCACCTTGGTGATAGAAAAGCACCTCATCATAGTCATCGTTGTTGTGGTAGAAGGGCACCTTCAGTGCGCCAGGATCCGACTCGATTGGGCGGGGGACAAAGGTGCAAATCACAAAACCTTGCGCGACAAAGGTGGTGTGCGCGGATGGCGGCAAGTGATAACGATGGCTCATCAACGGGCGGATATCTCGCCAGTTGAGTCGGAATACAGTGAGGTTGCCTTTCCAGCCCACAGCATCGAGTGGGTTATAAGGATAAGTGACGCGGTTAAGCTGTTGGCGCGATTTAATTATCACCTGCCAGCTTTCGTTATCGGATTGCTGGGCTTTAAAGCTATCGTCAATGCGCGCATGTTCTAACACCGCAGGGTCAAACACCGCATGTTCGCCGACGATGCCTCGTTCGGCGCTCATGTAGGAGCCATGTGTCGCTTCAATCATCAACAAGGTGGTGGCCTCATCCGGCACCAGTCGCCAGCTGGTGGCGCGAGGGATGATCAAATAATCGCCTTTGGTGTAGCGCAAGTGGCCATAATCGCAATACAGCGAGCCTTCACCCTGGTGGACAAATAAGCAATCGTCACCATCGCTGTTGCGCACCAGATAAGACATGGCGGTATCGGTGCGCCATAAGCGAACCTGAACGTTGGCATTGGATAACAGCACAGGCGCATCCATTGGCGACGTGCCTTGAGTCTCCACTCGGTTGGTATCAAACGCATGCGGTCGCAATGGGCCTTCCCACTCGCTCCAGCCCGTCGGGGGATGGCGGTGATACATATGACTGGCCGGGCCAAAAAAGCCTTCCTTGCCACACTCGCGCTCGTAGGTTCCCTCGGGAAAGTCGCAGTGGGCTTGACGTGAGGCATCCCCTTCACGAATGGGGAATGAAAACCACTTTCGCATAACTCGCTCCTTGTGCTGGGCGGCCGTGCTCACCGGGACGGCCAAATAGTTTCAAAAGAAACAATCTATCCGTTTATACTAGCGATCAGAGACGAGAAAAAGCAACGCATTGTTAACAAATATTTTACCTTGTGTGTTCAGTATTTTTGCCGATTAAAAATCATAAGTGTAAACAAAGCACTACCTTTGCATCTTATCGAAGCCTCTCGTAAAGTAGGTTATATGATTTCATTTGAAACTAACTGATATGACCCTTCCTTATTTAGCACTCGATAGCTTTTTGCCTTATAAGTTGGTCCACACGGCGGAGTTGGTTGCCGACAGTCTTGCGGCACGTTATGAAGCAGAGTTTGGATTGTCGCGTCCAGAATGGCGCGTGCTGGCCTCTTTGGGCGCACGTGATGGCGTGATGGCGAAAGATTTAGCCGCAGAAACGCGGTTGGATAAAGTAAAAGTGTCGCGCTTGCTTACTCGTTTAGAGCGGCATCAGTTGGTAGAGCGACGCGCGTGCCAAGATGATCAGCGCGCCGCGTTAGTCCATTTGACCGACAAAGGCCGCACCCATTATCAGACCATTGTTCCCAAGGTGCTGGAGTGGGAAAAAGCCATGCTCGAGGGACTCAGTGCGGCGCAGTATCAAGCGCTTTATCAGGCGTTAGATGCGTTGCAGCACCGCGTTCATGAGCTGGCTCAGACGGACAGTGACGCCGCGAGTGTCTGACGGCGCAGCACCACGGCATACAGGTACGCCATAATACCGGCCAGTAGATTGGCAATAGCGATTCCCGCAAACAGGCCATGGGTACCGTTGACCATGCCGCCCAGCCATGCACAGGGCACTAAGAAGACAAACAAACGCACTAGGTTGCAGGCGAACGAATGCAGCGAACGCTTCATGGCATTCAGGCCGCCGACCAATAACATCAAGGTACCTTGTAAGCCGTAACTGGCCGGGACCACCATTAAATAGTGGGCAATTTCTTGTTGAACTCGCACATCGTCACTGAATACATCCGCAATCAGATCGATAAAAGGCCACAGCGACAAGTACAAGGCAAACTGAAACAAGATGGCAAAGCGCATCGCGCTAAACAGCGCTTGAAAGGCCCGTTGATGGTATTGCGCACCAAAGTTTTGCGACATTAAGGGCGTGAGCGATGACGTCATCGCCATCATCACAATTAATAAAATGGCTTCAATACGCTGAGCGGCGCCATAGGCGGCAACGCTTTCTGTTCCCTGTGAGGCGAGCATCATCATTAAAATGGCGCCTGCGGCTGGGTTTAAGGCATTGGTCATTCCAGCCGGCATGCCAATTTTGAGGATCTGACGCACGTCAGTCGCTAGCTTGGTCCATTGCGGCGCCATCAGCAGCCGTTCACGGCGAATAAGTATACTCAGTGCGGCTATTAATGCGCCGGCCCAGCTGACGGCACTGGCGATGGCCGCCCCTTGCACTCCCAGTTCGGGAAATGGGCCCAAGCCAAAAATCAGTAAGGGGTCGAGCACGCCATTAATGACACCAGAGATCATCATGATTTTCGCCGGCGTTTTCGTGTCGCCCGTGGCGCGGATAGCCGCGTTTCCCGCCATCGGCACGACGAGTAATGGAATGGTGAGGTACCACACCTGCATATAATCGTGGATTAACGGTAATAAGTTGTCGCTTGCCCCCAACGCGGAGAACACTGGATTAATGGTGGCGGCCCCTAACCAACCGACGGCCATCACCATGAATACCGCCAAGATCAAACCATGACTCGAGACCCGCGCAGCATCTTGATGATCGCCTTGGCCGAGTAATCGCGCGACCAAGGCGGCAATGCCGACCCCTAATCCGAGCGTGATGGAGTTAACCGCAAAGGTGATGGGAAAGGTGAAGCTCACCGCGGCTAATGCTTCCGTGCCAAGCAGTGAAATAAAGAAGGTATCCACCACATTGAACATGATGATCGCAAATAGCCCAAATACCATGGGCACGGTCATCTTACGCAATGTGAGGTTGATCGGGGCGGACAGCAGCCCGTGTTTGTCGTTCATAATCTCTGATCACTGGGTTGGGACGGCTTACCCTAGCGGATCGCACCTAGGTGAGGAAGCTGCCGGGTAAAAAAAATCAAAAAAATTGCTGTAAAACCCTTGGGAAAGAAAAAGGGCGTCCCCACATAGGGAGTTACATCAGGAACCGGACGCATGAACGGCCTGTGTGCATACTTACTTCATCAAACGGAACATCATTACTAATTCAGGAGACGACCGATGAACATTCGTCCACTACATGATCGCGTTATCGTTGAGCGCCAAGAAGCTGAGTCTAAATCAGCAGGCGGCATCGTGTTAACTGGTTCTGCTGCAGAAAAGTCTACTCGCGGTAAAGTACTGGCGGTAGGCAATGGCCGTATTCTTGAAAACGGCAACGTGCAGCCATTGGACGTTAAAGTGGGTGACACTGTTATCTTCTCTGAAGGCTTCGGTACTAAGAGTGAAAAAATCGACGGTAAAGAAGTCCTGATCCTGTCAGAAAGCGACATTATGGCAATCGTTGAGTAATTCATTTCACCTCCAATCAAGAACGTAAGAAAGGAATAGAATCATGGCTGCTAAAGACGTTAAATTTAGTGACGACGCGCGCGCGAAAATGCTCGAAGGTGTGAATGTTCTGGCGGATGCCGTGAAAGTCACACTAGGCCCTAAAGGTCGTAACGTTGTTCTAGACAAATCATTCGGTGCGCCAACCATCACCAAAGACGGCGTGTCTGTTGCCCGTGAAATCGAGCTGGAAGACAAGTTCCAGAACATGGGCGCACAAATGGTAAAAGAAGTCGCTTCACAAGCAWATGATGCGGCAGGTGACGGTACGACCACTGCAACTGTATTGGCGCAATCTATCGTCAATGAAGGCTTGAAAGCGGTTGCAGCGGGCATGAACCCAATGGATCTGAAGCGTGGTATCGACAAAGCGGTGGTTGCTGCGGTTGAAGAGCTGAAAAAACTGTCTTCACCTTGCTCAACCAGCAACGCGATCGCTCAGGTGGGTACTATCTCTGCCAACTCAGATGAGACTGTGGGTAAGATCATTGCTGAAGCCATGGACAAAGTGGGTCGCGACGGTGTTATCACTGTTGAAGAAGGCCAATCTCTGCAAGACGAGCTGAGCGTTGTTGAAGGCATGCAGTTCGACCGTGGTTACCTGTCTCCTTACTTCATCAACAACCAAGAAGCTGGCAACGTTGAGCTGGATAACCCATTTATCCTGCTGATCGACAAAAAAGTGTCTAACATCCGTGAGCTGCTACCAACGCTAGAAGCGGTTTCTAAAGCCTCTCGTCCACTGTTAATCATCGCAGAAGATGTTGAAGGTGAAGCGCTGGCGACATTGGTGGTCAACAACATGCGCGGCATCGTGAAAGTTGCTGCGGTGAAAGCGCCTGGCTTTGGTGATCGTCGTAAAGCGATGCTACAAGACATCGCGACACTGACTGCTGGTACCGTGATCTCAGAAGAGATTGGCATGGAACTGGAGAAAGTGACGCTGGAAGATCTAGGCCAAGCTAAGCGTGTCACTGTCACTAAAGACAACACCACCATTATCGACGGTGTTGGTGAAGAAGCTTCTATCGAAGCGCGTGTTGCTCAAATTCGTCAACAAATCGAAGAAGCGAGCTCAGACTACGACAAAGAAAAACTGCAAGAGCGCGTCGCTAAACTGGCTGGCGGTGTTGCAGTAATCAAAGTCGGTGCGGCGACTGAAGTTGAGATGAAAGAGAAGAAAGACCGCGTTGAAGATGCTCTGCACGCGACTCGTGCGGCAGTGGAAGAAGGCGTGGTTGCCGGTGGTGGCGTTGCGCTTATCCGTGCTGCTAGCAAAGTTGGCGAGCTGAAAGGCGATAACGAAGAGCAAAACGTCGGTATCCGTGTGGCACTGCGTGCCATGGAAGCGCCTATTCGTCAAATCGCGACTAACGCGGGTGACGAAGATTCAGTGGTTGCGAACAATGTGAAAGCAGGTGACGGTAACTATGGTTACAACGCCGCAACCGGTGAATACGGTGATATGATCGAAATGGGTATTCTTGACCCAACCAAAGTGACTCGTAGTGCACTGCAATTTGCTGCCTCTGTTGCTGGTCTAATGATCACCACCGAAGCAATGGTTACTGACTTGCCACAAAAAGACGGCGGCGCTGATATGGGCGCTGCTGGTATGGGTGGCATGGGCGGTATGGGCGGTATGATGTAATTGCCCTTCCCCTGAACAAGAAAAACCCAGCTTCGGCTGGGTTTTTTGTTTTAGTTCGACCGTCAGTGGGCGTGATAACTAGTGCGGAGATGCAGATGAAAATAAATTCATCACGGCCACACCGGCAACAATCAGTGCCATTCCAATCACCGCAGGCGTATCAAGTTTCTGACCGAAGACCAACCAACCAATGAGCGCTATCAAAGTCACACCGGCGCCAGCCCAGATGGCATAAGCAATGCCCACAGGGATCGCTCGGAGTGTTAGCGCAAGCAAATAGAAGGAAAAACTGTATCCCACCACCACTAATACGGAAGGGACGAGCTTAGAAAAGCCGTCACTGTTTTTGAGTGATGCGGTTGCAATCACCTCTGCCACGATGGCAAACCCCAGAAAAAGCCAATGCTTCATATCGATGACTCCCTAGTGAGAAACAGAGCGACTATGCTACCAGCCCGAATGTATGATGTATGCCACATTTTATGGAAAGAGCAGAGGGTGGGTACTATAGTAGGAAGCTTGGTAAGCGAAACTGGGACGGTTTTTGCTGGTTTATTAAACAAAACGACCGTTTTTGTTCACTTTTTGCGCTAACGAAAAGTTTTTTGCAAAAAGGGGTTGCGGGGAAAACTGAAATCTCTATACTGCGCTTCCTGTCGACGGGGCAATGAGACGCAAGTCACGAAATGCCGACCACTAAATCGACACGCTCTTTAACAATTTGACCTATGCAATCTGTGTGGGCACTCGTTGAGAATAGACAAAAAGATTTATTCGATGAACTGAGTGACCAATTCATGTTGGTGCAGCCTTGAGCTGTTTTGATTTCACTTTTTTAAAAGTGGATGCCAACAGGAGCACAGTCAATTCGTTTTTCTCTTCGGAGATAAACAGTAATCAGTATTCATTGAGCTGAAACTTCGGTTTCGAAAAAACTTTAATTGAAGAGTTTGATCATGGCTCAGATTGAACGCTGGCGGCAGGCCTAACACATGCAAGTCGAGCGGAAACGGCAGTATTGAAGCTTCGGTGGATTTACTGGACGTCGAGCGGCGGACGGGTGAGTAACGGCTGGGAACCTGCCCTGACGAGGGGGATAACCGTTGGAAACGACGGC